>DATEHJ010000358.1:0-6932 GCA_035279645.1 Gemmatimonadaceae bacterium | reverse complement strand
CGAGGAGACGACTGCGGCGCGGAACGTCATCCTCTTCATCGACGAGCTACACAATCTCATCGGCCAGGGCACCGCGCTTGGCGCGGCGATGGATGCGGCCAACATGCTGAAGCCCGCGCTCGTGCGCGGCGACTTCCGCGTGATCGGCGCGACGACGAGCGAGGAATACGAGAAGTGGATTCTCGGTGATCCGGCGCTGGAGCGGCGATTCCAGAAGGTGGTCGTTCGCGAGCTCGGCACACAGGAAGCGCTCGAGATCCTGCAAGCGCGGCGCGAGCGACTGGAGCGACATCACAATGTGCTCATCTCCGAGGAAGCGCTGCGGTCGTCCATCTCGCTCACCGACATGTACGTGAGCGATCGGATGCGGCCTGACAAAGCGATCGACGCGCTGGACGAGGCGTGCGCGCACATGCAAGCCGTCGCCGCCTATTCGCCGCGTACCGAGGAATTGATGCGACGCCGGGCGTCGCTGCTGCGTCGCGAGTCGGCGAGGAAGGAGACGCCCACCGATCGCCGCAACGTTAGGCGCGAGACGGTGGAGCACGACGACCAGGACGGCGCGGAGCGCGCGGAGGAACGCAGCGGGGAGGATGGTTTGGGGGCGCTCGAGCGCTTCGGCGCCGAGCTCGAAGCCCTGTTCATGGGGCCTCCGCCCAAACGCGCTGCGCCTAACGCGACGGCAAGCGCGGAGCCCGCGGCCGCCCCGCCGACTCCACCGCCAACGACGCCCGCGTCGACCTCGCTCTCGGAGATCGAAGGCGAGCTCAATCGGCTGCTGATGGAGCAGGGCATCGTCGTACGCGGGCACGATATCGCGCGCGTCGTGGGTCTCATGTCCGGGAAGAGCATCGCGTGGGCAGAGTAAGATGCACATTCGCGGCGGCCGCCCTGCTCGCTGCGTGCAGACACGACCCACACAGCACAGGACACGGCGTCTACGCTGACATCGTCGCGCGAGACGTTCCGATTATCGAGAAGTCGGTTGGTGTTCCCTTCAAGCGCAAGCCCGTGATCGAGGTCACGACGCGTGACCAAGTCCGTGCGTTCCTGCTCCAGCAGATGCGGGGCTCCGCTGAGCTGCGCCTCATCACGGGACAAGAAGCGGCGTACAAGGCGTTGGGATTGATTCCTGACACGATGAACGTGGCAAAGCTGCTCGTCGACGTGCTGGCAGAGCAGATTATCGGACTCTACAATCCGAAGACGAAGGTGTTGTACGTGGTCGACGGGCTACCAGAGGAGGTTGTCGGGCCAACGATCATGCATGAGCTGGTGCACGCGCTCCAGGACCAGTACGTAAACCTCGATTCGCTGATGCACGCGCCGAACGACGACGACCATCTCTTGGCAGCGAAGACAGTGATCGAGGGAGAGGCTCAGTTTGAGCAGATGCAACAACTGGTCGGCGATGGCAATGTCATCGTGCGATTGCCTGGCGGCCGGGAGCGCCTCCGCGATCTCATTCGCGACGCGCAGATGACGCCGAGGTTCAGCGCTGCTCCGATGGTCGTCCAGGAAGAAGCGCTGTTTGCCTATATCAATGGTGCGGACTTCGTGCAGCGCTTTAAAGCGCGCGAACCCGGCAAGCTGCCGTTTCTCGATCTCCCGCAGTCAACTGAGCAGGTGATGCACGATCGTGCGTATTTCGCATCACCGCGGGACGCGCCGATTCGCGTGGAGCTGCCCAAGGTTCACGGCGAGATCTACCAGAACACGCTCGGTGAGTTCGACACGCGGCTCTTCCTCTACGAACACCTGAAGGATCAGCTGACCGCCGCACGTGCAGCGATCGGCTGGGGGGGCGATCGCTACGTCGTCCTCGGCACGTCTGGGGGCAATGGCATTGCCTGGGTGACCGCGTGGGACAGCGCCACCGACGCGGCGGAATTCGTCGATGCGCTTGGACAGGCCATCCAGAAGCGGTACAACATCGCCGCGCCAAGTATCGGCGCCGGCGGCGTGCGGACGTACACCGGGCACGGCCGCACTGTCGTCGTGACGCCGCGAGAGATCGACGGGAAGAACGCAGTCCTCATGGTTGACGTGCCCGCGGGCGTTTCGCCGCAGCTACTCGACTTCTCGCGCGTGACCCTCGGCGGCTGAGCGCTGAGACCATGCAACTGGTGCAGGACGAAGCGACTCGTCAGGCAGCGCTCGATCGCATGAAGCGGCGGGCGACGGCGCTGCTCGTCGCCGCGACCGTCATCTTCTTCGTCACGCGGCTGTTCGAGTTTCGATATCCCTGGATCGGGATTGTGCGGGCAACGGCCGAAGCGTCGATGGTCGGTGGCCTCGCCGATTGGTTTGCGGTGACGGCGCTCTTCCGCCATCCGATGGGTATTCCGATCCCGCACACGGCAATCGTACCAGCACGCAAGGATCGCGTTGGGCGAACCCTCGGAGCCTTCGTCCAGAAGAATTTTCTCACGCGCGAAGTCATCGCGAACCGTCTGCGCAGCATCGACATCGCGCCCCGTCTCGCGCAGTGGCTGGCGAGTCCGGACAACGTGCGTCAGATCGCGCGTCACGCCGCGTCCTCCCTCGCCTCGGCGGCGGAGCTCGTGCGGGATGAAGATGTCGAAGCGTTCATCGATCGGGGGGTCGCCGAACGCGTTCACGCGATGAAGGCGGCGCCGCTGCTCAGCCGGCTCTTGTCGTTGATCACCGCCGATAACCGACATCAGGAATTGCTCAACGAGGCGATTCGGCTCGCGGCGAACGCCGTCGAAGACAGCCGCGCGCTCATCCGGCTCCGCGTCGAGGAGGAGACGCCCTGGTGGGTGCCGAGCGCGATCGACGACAAGATCTATCGAAAGATCGTATCCGCAATCGAACGAACGCTGATTGAAGTGCGGGACGATGCCACGCACCCGCTCCGGGAGCGCTTCGACATTGCGATCGACAACTTCATCGAGAAGTTGAACAATTCGCCCGCCGTCGCTGCCCGGATCGAGGCGCTCAAAGAGGAGCTTCTCCTGAGCGATGCGGCGAGGCGATTTTCGTCAGGGCTGTGGGGTCGAGCCAAGACGGCCCTCGTTCGCTATGCGGAGGCGCCGGACGAGGTCGCGCCAGGGACGATCGAGCGCGCGATCAATGCATTCGGCGAAGCGGCGCAGAGAGATCCCGAGCTTCTCGCAAAGGTCGACGAGTTCGTCGTCGATGTCGCGATGTTTCTCGTCGATCGATATCAGAGTGAGGTTGCGGAGCTCATCGCGCACACCGTTGCGTCGTGGGATCCCGACGTCACATCGCGCCGCGTGGAGCTCGCGATCGGCCGCGATTTGCAGTTCATCCGCATCAACGGCACGCTCGTGGGCGGACTAGCAGGGATGGCGATTTACTTGATTTCGAAGCTGATGCCGTAGTTGTCATCCCGAGCGAAGCGAGGGATCTGCACTTGATCGGCCAAGTGCAGATCCCTCGTCGCTACGCTCCTCGGGATGACAGCTACGCGCCGTGCGCTGCTACCGAATCTTCTCGATCGACGCGCGTCGTGGAACCAGCGATACCCGGTGAGGGCTCGGGCTCGGTAACATCGGCGACGCCCAGTGGAGCGGGGAGGAGCGCGAGATGGAGCACTTCGTCCATCCGCTCGACGAACGTGAACGCCATGTTCTGCTTCACCTCGGCGGGCACGTCACGAAGGTCCTTCTCGTTCGACTTGGGCATGATCACTTCGCGGAGACCCGCTCGATAGGCGGCGAGGACCTTCTCCTTCACGCCGCCGATCTCGAGCACTTTCCCGCGGAGCGTCACCTCACCCGTCATCGCGACATCGCGTCGCACCGGACGATTGCTCAGCGTGCTGGCGATCGTGAGCGTGAGCGTGATACCCGCGCTCGGCCCGTCCTTCGGAATCGCGCCCGCCGGCAGGTGGATGTGGAGGTCGTATTCCCGGAAATCGGAGTCAGGGATCGAGAGCTGGCCGGCGCGCGAGCGCACGTAAGAATATGCCGCGTCCACGCTCTCGCGCATGACTTCGCCAAGCTGTCCTGTGACGGTCAAGCGCCCCGTTCCCGGCATCTTCAGCGCCTCGATGATCATGAGGTCGCCGCCCGTCGCGGTCCAGGCGAGGCCCGTCGCGACTCCGACCTCGGGCACCTTCTCCGCCTCCTCGACTGCATAACGAGGAATACCCAGTATCTCTTCGACCTTCTCGACGTCGATCACCCACGCGCCCTCTTCGCCCTCCGCTTTCCGGCGCGCGCGCTTTCTCATGATTGCGGCGAGATTGCGCTCGAAGTTACGCAGACCCGCCTCGCGTGAATACCGGTTCGAGATAAACGAGAGCGACTCGTCTGTAAACTGAATGTCCTTGTCCGTGATACCGTGCTCCTCGAGCAAGCGAGGAAGCATGTAGCGCCACGCGATCTCGACTTTTTCCTCGACGGTGTAACCGGCGATCTTGATGATCTCGAGTCGGTCACGAAGCGGCGCGGGAATGTCGAACAGGTTGTTCGCGGTGCAAACGAACAGCACCGACGACAGGTCGAAAGGCAGATTCAAGTAGTGATCGACGAAGCCGCTGTTCTGCGAAGGATCCAGGACCTCGAGCATTGCCGCCGTCGGATCACCACTCGGCCCACCGCCCGACATCTTGTCGATCTCGTCGATCATCAGGATCGGGTCGCGCGTCTGTACGCGTCGCAGGGACTGCAGGATGAGTCCGGGCATCGCGCCGACGTACGTACGCCGGTGGCCGCGCACTTCGGCTTCGTCACGCACGCCGCCGACGGAGATGCGATAGAACTCGCGCCCGATCGCCGTACCAATCGCAGCGCCTAACGACGTTTTGCCAGTGCCTGGCGGTCCGACGAAGCACAGAATCGGGCCGTGAGGATCGCCCCCGCGCAGCTTGCGCACGGCGAGGTACTCGATGATGCGCTCCTTCGCCTCGTCCAATCCGTAGTGGCCAGCGTCGAGCGCTTCCTGAACTTTTTTCAGATCGATTTCAACGTCACCCGACCGCTTGTTCCAAGGCAGGGCCAGCACCCAATCGAGATACGTTCGGACGACCTGATATTCGCTCGAGGCGGGCGACAGCATGCGCATGCGCTCTGTCTCGCGGCGCGCTTCCTGCCCGACTTTTTCGGGGAGTCCCGCCTCGTCGATCTTCTTCAGGATCTCGATCGCTTCCTTCTCGCCTGGATCCGTCTCGCCAAGCTCCGACTGGATCGCGCGAAGTTGCTGCCGAAGGTAGAACTCGCGCTGATGCTGCTCGATCTTGATCTCCGTTTGCCGCTTGACGTCCTCCATCACGCGCGCCCGCGCCACTTCACGCTCGAGGCGCGACAGTATGAAGCGCAGGCGTTGTCCGACGTCCAGGCGTTGGAGCACTTCATCTTTATCGGCGATCCGAAAATTCATATTGGTCGCCGCAAGATCCGCGAATCGCCCCGGATCACTGACATTCATTTTGAGAATGGCCGGCACTTCGTCGGGAATACGATCCACCAGCTCGGCGAGCGTTTCAGCCGACGTGACGATGCGCGCGACGAGATCATCAACCTCCGTCGCATCGGCGGGCGTCTCTTTCGCCGGCCGCACCGACGCAACCGGATACGGCTCGGTGCGTGCGATGTCTTCGATGGAAATGCGACGCAAGCCCTGCAGCGTGATCTGCACCGTGTCGCCGGGCAGATTGATGCGTTCGTGCACGCGCGCCGCCACGCCGATGCGTCCGACAAATTTCTGCGCGTCGATCGGCTCGTCGTGATCACCGCTCGCGACAACGAGCGCAACGATCAATCCCGGCTCTTCGTGCGCGCGCAGCAGCGCGAGATTCTCTGGTGCCCCCATCTGCACCGCGATCGTACCCAGCGGATATACGATGGTGGAGCGAAGCGCCATCAGCGGAAGCGCGGGCGGCAGTTCGGACTTCAGGATCTCTTCCTTACGCTGGACTTTGGCCATGGGGAGGAAGGTAACGTGGGGCGGCGGGCCGCTGAAACGGTCGGTTAGCACCATGTACAGCGCGTCGCGCATACGCTGCTTTCGGTAGGACGCGCGAGATCGCTTCCGGTCAAGCGAACGCGGGCGCGTGATGCGCCTGTGTCGTTCCGAGCGACGCGAGGAATCTGTACTTCATTTTGCCAAGTGCAGATTGTTCGTCACCGCGCGCTTTGGGATGACACCATGCCCTAGCTCCCTAACCCTTGGCCCCTGGGCCCTTTAGTTGTCGTCGCTCGCACGCTTGCTTACTTTTCTGGGCTATGTTTGACGAGCTCAGTGAAAAACTGGAAGCCACGTTCGCGCGACTGCGCGGCCGCGGCGTCCTCAACGAATCTGACATCAAAGAGGGACTTCGCGAAGTACGACGCGTCCTTCTTGAAGCGGATGTCAACTTTCAACTCACCCGCGAATTCCTGGAGCGGGTCGAGAAGAGAGCCGTTGGTGTTGCGCAGCTGCGCACGGTCTCGCCCGCACAGCAGCTCGTCAAGATCGTATACGACGAGCTCACGACAATGCTCGGCGAACGCCGCGAGCCGCTCAAGCTCAGCACTGTTCCGCCGACCGTCGTTATGATGGTCGGACTGCAGGGCTCCGGAAAGACGACCACGGCCGCAAAGCTCGCTCGCAAGCTCAAGGCGGAAGGCAAAGCCACACGCCTGGTCGCCGCCGACGTCTATCGTCCCGCCGCCATCGATCAGCTGGAGACCCTCGGCACTCAGCTCGATGTGCCTGTCTACGCGGATCGCGCTACGACAGACGTCGTGCGAATTGCCAAGGCCGGCATCGACGCCGCAAAGCGCGCGCGCGATCGCGTCGTCATCGTCGACACCGCCGGTCGCTTGCAGATCGACGACGAGATGATGACCGAGCTCGATCATCTCAAGCATGCGATCCACCCCGACGAAATTCTCTTCGTCGCGGACGGCATGACTGGTCAGGACGCGGTGCGTATCGCGCAAGGATTCGATCAGCGCCTG
>DATEHJ010000357.1:0-3272 GCA_035279645.1 Gemmatimonadaceae bacterium | reverse complement strand
GCTTCGGGAAGTCGCGGACATTCAAGTCTCGAATGGCGCGGCGTTCATCTATCGGCAGGACAATTCGCGCTACATCGGCGTGCAGTACTCGGTCGAAGGACGCGACCTCGCGAGCGCGGTACGCGAGGCACGCGAAGCGGTCGACCGTCAGGTCAAGCTGCCGCCGGGCTACAGCGTTCGCTGGGGAGGGGAGTACGAGGAGTACACCGCATCGCGCAGCCAGATCAACGTCGTGCTGCCGCTCACGGTCATCTTGATCTTCGGCATCCTCTTCGTGCTCTATCACAACTTCAAGTTTCCGTTCATCACCGTTATCGGCGTCATTCTCTCCGCGCCGTTAGGCGGTCTGGTCGTGCTCGCCCTCACCGGGACGCCGCTGTCGGTATCGTCGATGATCGGGTTCCTTGCGCTGTTCGGCGTGTCGGTGCAGACGGCGGTGGTGTACATCTCATACGCGAACGAGCTGCGTCTCAATGGATTCGGCATCGCCGAAGCGACGCGCACGGCGGCGCTGTTGCGTCTCCGGCCGATCATGATGACGGCGCTGGTGGCGGCGTTAGGTCTGCTCCCCGCGGCGCTATCGACTGGCGTTGGTTCGGATACCCAGAAGCCCTTTGCGCTCGTGATCGTCGGTGGCTTGTTCTCGCGCCTCCTCATCAGCGTGTTCCTGATGCCGGTTCTCTATGCGGTGTCGGCGAGGGAGGATGACCACTTGGAGGTGTAGCTGAAGGGGCTATGGGCTATGGGCTAGGTGCTAAACGGCAGGTGTTAGGTGCTAGATGCTAGGTGCTAGGGCTCGTTCTAACGGGTAGCACCTAGCACCTAGTCACAGAGAGTCTGGACTACACTTGCCGCTACAGCCACTTTCAGCGCGCTCGACCAACGCTCACATCCTCGTGGAGTCGTAGACCATGCGAGCCCTGCCCGCGATCGTCCTCCTCGGCGTCCTCACTGCGACCGCACACGCTCAGAATGCCGCCGCGCCGCCGTCACCATGGACTCGTGACAGCTTTCCATCGGCGAAGCTGAAAGAAACGCGAACGCTCTTCATCGCGACGCCGGCGAACTACAGCAGCAGCGCGTCGCAGCGCTACCCGGTGCTCGTGCTCCTCGACGCGGATGATCAGCCGCAGTTCGCCGCGGCCGTCGCCAACGTCGCGTTCCTCGCGAACCGCGGCGCCATCCCCGATCTGATCATCGTCGGCGTGGTGAACGGGAAGGACCGCTCGCACGACATGACGCCCGCGGCGACGGGCGCGACGGCGAAGCAATTTCCAACCGCGGGTGGATCCGGCGCGTTCGCGGACTTCATTCTCGACGAGGTGCTGCCGAGGGTGCGCGCGAAGTATCGCACGCTTCCGTCGACCATCCTCGCCGGCCACTCGTTCGGCGGCCTGTTCGCCCTCGACGTCGCCGCGACCCGCCCGAACGTATTCTCGGGCATCGTCGCGATGAGTCCATCGCTCTGGTGGAACGACTCGCTCCCGGCGCGCGACTATGCGACCGCGATCGCAAAGTCGTCGTCGACGACGCGTCTGTTCGCGACCAGCGGCGGATTGGAGGCGCCGATCGACGTCACGACGCGGCGCTTCGAGGCCCGGCTGGACTCGATCAAGCCGGTGTCGCTCGCATTCTCGGCGACACACTATCCCGAAGACACGCACGGCCTAACGCCGGAGCCGAGCCTGATCGATGGCCTGCGATTCGTGTTCGCGCCGGTGTCGCTCGCGCGCTCGCCGATGCAGCAGCTGGGCCCGAACAGCGACTCCGCTGCGGTGGTGAAGGCGATCACGGAGAGCATCGACGGCTATGTTCGCGGGGCGAGGAGCCTCGGACTGCCCGAGCACTTCCCCGAAGCGCCGCTGAACCAGATGGGTTACGCGGTGTTGCAGTTCCTGAAGATGCCGAAGGTGGCGGTATGGATGTTCCGCCAGAACGTCGCGAGCTATCCCGACTCGCCTAACGTATATGACAGCCTCGGCGACGGGCTCCTCGCCGCCGGCGACAGTAGCGGGGCGCGAACGCAGTTCCGCCAGGCGCGCGATGTCGCGGTCCGCCTCGGGCAACCGGTGTCGGAGGAGACGAAGAAGAAGCTCGACGCGCTGGAGCACGCCGCCGTGCAGGCGGGTAAAGCGAAGCCCTAGCGCCGCTGACCGCCGATCCACTCGTGCCGTCTCAAAGGGATGCTCGCGCGCTCGCGGTGCAAGTCGTGCCGCGAGCACCTGAAGTCGTGCCGATGACTTGCATCCTCGTTCGGTAGAAAGTGACGCATGCGCCGCTCGAAACGAGCGCCGTCCAGTTGTAATAAAGGGCGGCGCCACTCGAGTTCATCTTCGTGCCGCGGCCAGTGCGGCTCGTGCCGTTCGAATGCAAGATCGCGCAGCAGATGGTGAGGTTCGTACCGCTCGAACTTACCGTCGTGTAGCAGACCGTCGACCTCGTCCCGATCGAAGTAATCGGTGTGCCGCGAACATCGACTGTCGTACCGACATCATGCAGTGCAGTCCCCAACGAATGGAACGTTGTGCCGCTCGAATGACGGCGGTCGCACACGAACTGATCGTCGCGCCCGCATGAGGCGATCGTCGCGCGGCCGAGATGCGCTGCTGTGCCGGGCAAGTGAATCGGCGTTCCCGTGAGTGCATCGGCGTACCGGGCGAATGCATCTGCGTGGAGCTCGAATGTACGCGAGTGCCGCATCAATGGCGACGCGTGCCGCTCACATCACACGGCCGCCCGGATCGCGTGCGCGCGCGACCGCTGACGTGTACCGCTGCACAGATGAGGTGCACCATGCTGCCGATGAAGTGCATCAGGCTACCGCGAGCGTCGCGCTCATTGCCGATCGCAAGTCATCCAGCTCCGATGACCGCTCGCTCGCTGCCCATCACATGTGACCCACTACCGAAGAGCGCTCGCTCCTTGCCGGGCACACGTACACCATTGCCGAGCACCGCTCACTCGTTGCCGATGAGCAGTCGCTTATTACAGCTCGCCCCTCCTTTCCTACCGACGATGTTCACCAAGCTACCGACCACAGTTACTGCGCTACCGAGCATGTTCACCAAGCTACCGACCACAGTTACTGCACCACCGAGCATGTTCACCAAGCTACCGACCACTGTTTTCGACCACCGAGCATGCTCGCCATGCTACCGCCCACGTTTGCTACGCTGCCGCTCAATGATGAGCGCCTGCCGCCCGCCGCGGTAACCACTCCGCCGGCGGCGCGAGCGCAATAGTTGGGGAACCTGTCCGCGTTGGTCAGCGTT
>DATEHJ010000356.1:0-2434 GCA_035279645.1 Gemmatimonadaceae bacterium | reverse complement strand
GCGCTGACTCGAGACCGGTAGCACGTAGGCCTTGACTCCGCCTGCACGCCGAGCGTACGCTCGGCTCTGACGACCAACAATCGGTTCTCATCGAAGGGAGGTATGGCCGTTCCCGTGCCGACAACGACGAAAGTGTGGACGCTCGAGGAGCTCCACAGTCTGCCAGACGACTGCTGACGGCTATTGCAGCTCGGGAGAGACAGTGAAAGAGGTAACTCTCGCTACACGAGATGCGCTCGAGCATGCGCGCGCGGCGCGACAGATGGTCCTCCTCAAGCGGGAGGCGATCGACGCGCCTCGCGTCGACGGCTTCCCACTTGCCATCGGATCTGAGCTCGTGCTCCTCGCCGTCGTCGACGACTGGCGCTTCGACGGGTACGCGATCGTGCGGCTCGCCGACGTCACCGAAGTGCGGAGCAACGAATACGAACGGTTCACGGAGCGCGTGCTGGAGCGCGAGGGCGAGCTGACCCATTTGGTGCCTCCGGCGCCGGCGGTGCCGGTGACCGCGTGGTCGGACGTGTTCGAGGCGCTGCGCGCGTCTGGTCGCTACGTTCTGGTCCATGAAGAGGAGTACGAAGAGGAGCCGATGAGCCTCGGACCAGTCGTCGCGGTCCACAGCGATACTATGCTCCTCCACTATGTCGGCGCCACGGCGGAGTGGGACGCCGAGCCGAGCGAAATCGCGTTTCAAGATGTGACGCGCGTGCAGTTTGGCGACTACTACTCCACCGTCTTCGCGCGGTACGCAGAAACCACACGGCCTGAGGCCTAACGTTGTTGGCAGCAGGCACGAAGTGCTGTACCACCTAACGGTCGTTGGAGCCGATGAGCGGGCTGTGGAAGCTCGTGTCGCTCTCGTTGATCGACCCGCTCGCGCTCAGGTGTTCACGTTGGGATGCTCGATCTTCGGCAGCCAAGCCGCGAGCATGCCAATCGCCGGCAGGAACGCGCACACGCGATAGACCGTTTCGATGCTGGTGCGATCGGCGAGCCAGCCGAGCACCGCGGCACCGACTCCGGCGATGCCGAAGGCAAATCCGAAAAAGAGCCCCGAGATCATGCCGACTTTGCCGGGGACCAAGTCCTGGGCGAAGACGACGATCGCCGGAAACGCGGACGCGAGGAACAGTCCGATCACGACCGTCAACGGGCCACTCCAGAAGAGGTTCGCCGCCGGCAGGAGCAGCGTGAAGGGAAGCGCGCCGAGGATCGAAAACCAGATGACGTAGCGCCGGCCGAAGCGGTCGCCGATCGGCCCGCCGATCAACGTGCCGGCGGCGACGGCCGCGAGGAACACGAACAGGTACATCTGCGCGCTCTGGATCGATACCTGAAAGCGATGAATGAGATAGAAGGTGTAGTAGCTCGTGAGGCTCGCGAGATACACGTATTTAGAAAAGACTAAAATCAGGAGCACGACGATGCCGCGCGTGGCATGCCGATCTCCGCGCGAGGCGATGGACATCGCGGAGCGCCGCACGTTGTGCAGCCGGGCAACGCCATGCCGCTTGTACCAGAGGCCGACGTTCCACAGCACGGCTCCCGACAGCAGCGCGAGCAAGGCGATGGCGCCGAGGCCCGACCGCCCCCACCGTACGACGACGATGGCGGCAAGGAGCGGCCCGAGCGCCGACCCGGCATTGCCGCCGACCTGAAAGAGCGATTGCGCGAGACCGAACCGCCCGCCGGCCGCCATGCGCGCCACACGCGACGACTCGGGATGGAACACCGACGACCCGACGCCGAGCAGACATGCGCCGACCAGCAGCACCGCGTAGCTGTGCGCGGTGGAAAGGATCGCCAACCCAGCGAGCGTGAAAAGTGTGCCGCCGGGAAGCGCGAGCGGCGTCGGACGGCGGTCGGCGTAGAGTCCGACGAGTGGCTGCAAGAGCGACGCGGTGATTTGATAGGCGAGCGTGACGAGGCCGACTTGAGCAAATGACAGACCGAACTGCACCTTGAGATTGGGATAGATCGCCGGGAGCAGCGACTGCAGCATGTCATTGAGCAAATGACAGAAGCTGATCGCGATGAGGACGGCGAAGACGGTGTTGTCGCGCTGGATTGGCTCGGGTGTCGCCAGCGCATCGGAGGGGGAGGGGGAAGCAGCTTCCATGCGCAAAATGTAGTTATCGCCGCCAGGAGCCTCGAAATGACCGTCGATTCGCGCGACTACGACGGGCCGGCCCTGGCGAGGGCCACTTGGGCGGGAGGCATGAGGTCGTTGGCCCCATCGCCTCGCCGGACTGTGTGGCGCGTTCGCGGCGACTGGGTGAGCCGGCCAATGTGTGCGACCAAACGCAGAGACATCAAAGACCGACCGTCAAGCACCGCTTCGTTAGGTTTCAGCCGCGAAGGACACGTCCCGGGGCACTGCGTGTTGCTCGTAACACTCCACGCAGAGCCACTGCTCTGGATCGAGGTAGCCGTG
>DATEHJ010000355.1:0-4695 GCA_035279645.1 Gemmatimonadaceae bacterium | reverse complement strand
GCACGTGTAGAGAGCTTTACACGTGCCCCCTTGCCGTGTCGGGCGACCGGTCGGACCGGTCGCGTGCGTCGGTCTACGGGGGCGCCAGAGGCCACAGCGTGCACGCCTCGTGTGCGTGCGCAAACCGTGGCACGTCGATGGCACGAACCGTGGCACGTAGCGATGGAAACGGGGAGAAAATCGCCGCCCAGCGTGCCGTCGAGGTTAGAGTTAACTCACCGGAAAACGGAATACAGCGGGAGAAATCGGACGAAAAACTGCCTAACGAACTGCAAAACCGCTATTCGCCGGTTCGATTCCGGCCCGCGCCTCTAAAGGTTGCAAATAGCAAAGACTTACGCGCTCGACTCATGTACTGGAGTCGGGCGCGTGTCGTTCTGTGGCGAGTTTGCTGGGCCGCGCGCAGATAGCGTCGTTCTCCTCACCTCGTGCGCGACAGTCGGCTCATGCTATTCTGAAGCACCTGCGAGGAGATGAGCGGCATGGCAAAACTTGTCTACGCAATGAGCCAGTCCCTCGATGGCTACGTCGACCACATGAAGCTTGGACCGCCTGTACCCGCGGCCTTCCATCACTTCCTCGAGATGACCCGCGGCGTGACGGGCCTCATCTACGGTCGCCGCCTGTATGAGATCATGCGTTATTGGGAAGAAGATCTTCCTGACTGGGACGCCGACGATCGAGCCTTCGCGGTGGCGTGGCGGAGCCAGCCCAAATGGGTTGTGTCGCATTCCCTCGAGTCAGCCGGCCCCAACGCCACGCTTGTCACCGATGACCATGAAAAGGTGATACGCAGGCTGAAGGCTGAATTGGCTGGCGAGATTCACGTTGGCGGCCCAGTCCTGGCGCAAAGCCTGACCGATGCAGGCCTTATCGATGAATATCGACTCTACCTCCGCCCCGTCGTGCTTGGTGGTGGCCAGCCATTCTTCGCCGGCCCCCGGCCGCCGCTCCATCTGGTGGCCAGCGACTTAATCGCCGATGACTTGATTCGGTTGACGTACGTTCCTGCTTAATCGAGCGACGCGCCCCCACGGACTGCGTCTGAGAAATTCACTGCAGACGGAGCCTCTGTCTTTCGATGAACCTGTAGAGTTGAGCGTCGCTCGTCGGCCGGGCGGGAGCTTCGCTCGTCGACACCGGCTGCGGCGTCAGCCGAAAAACCGTGAGCGACTGCAGCCTCTCCCACGCCTGCATGACTCGCATTCCGTACCATGTGGGATAGTAGATGCGACGCGGAATACCGCTCACGCCGGGCTCCTTCTCCTCCTGCTTGGATTCCACCAAGCCCTTGTCCTGCATACGCTCGAGCGTCACGTACACGGTGCCTCGGCGAAGCTCACCGTTCGACTGCGCAACGAGCTGCAGGCCGTACATGCCCTTCCGCCCAGCCTTGATCAGAAGGCCGAGCACCACCTGCTCCTTCTTGGACAGCCGAACGTTCTGCTCAACGCTCATAACTCCACCTGATAGTTGGGGTGGGATGCTACGGGCTCGAGTCGGCGATGGTTGTAAGACTCGCTCTTACAACAGAAAAGAGTGGGAGGGCCGCTTTCGGGGAGCGCGGGACTCTTGTCCGAATGAATGTAAGACCCGCTCTGACAGTTGATAAGATTTGCAACTTTGGCATCAACCGTCAAGTGCGCTGCCGCAAGAAACTCTTGCTTACTTCACCACCATTTCCTTGAGACGGTCCGGCTCCTCGCCCAACCACTCGGCGTGAGTGGCGGTCGAGTCGAAGAGCGACGTCGTCTTGAATAGCTCGAATTCGCCCTTCGAAGCCGCCTGCTTCGTTTTCGCGAGCAGCGCATGCACCTGCGCTTCACTCATCGGTCGGAATGACAGCGCCGCTTCCAGCGCCTGGTCGAGTATCGCCATGCGGTCGCAGCCGGTGATCACGACCGACGTCGGCAGGTTGAGCGCATAATGCAGGCATTCCGTTGGTGTCACGGTGTTCGATTTCAGGATGATCCCGTTCGCCATGCTCTTCATCCCGAGGACACCGATGTTCTGCGACACGAGCTCCGGCAGAACGAGCTTCTCGAAGCTGCGATAGTGCGCGTCCATGACGTTGAGCGGCATCTGCACGGCGTCGAAGGTGAAGCCGTGTTCTCGAGCGACCCGCAGCGTGTGCAGATGGATGAACGGATCCTTATGCCCGGTGAAGCCGATGTAACGCAGCTTCCCCTGCTGCCGCGCCGCCAAGAGTGCCGCGTTCGCTCCCTCCTCGTCGAACATTCGGTGCGGGTCGTCGAACCGGATCACCTCATGGTGTTGAACCAGATCGATGCGATCGGTCTGCAGCCGTTTCAGTGATTCCTCCAGTTGACGCATCGCCTCCCGCTTCGATCGGCCGTCTATTTTCGTCATCAAGAACGCTTTGTCGCGATATCCGTCTCGCAGCGCCTTGCCCATGCGGATCTCGCTGGCACCCTCGTTGTAGTCCCACGAATTATCCATGAAGGTGAGGCCGCGATCGATCGCGCTGCGAACGATTCGGATACTCAACGGTTCATCGACGTGTGAGATGGCGAGGTGCCAGCCGCCAAGGCCGACAACGGAGACGCGCTCGCGGGTGCCGCCGAGGATGCGCGTGGGAATTCCCGAAGCTTGTGCGACCGAAGAACTGGGCATGGTGACTCGGAGAAGCCTGCGCTGCCTAACGTGAAACCGTCCCTTGGGCCTACGGAATAAAGCAGATTAGAAAGCGCTCATTCAACGACGCAGCTCGAGCTTGGCCTTGCGCCTCCGCCGCTGATTCGTACTCTACCTCGGCAAGCCCTCACGAGCCACCATGTCGCCTCTCCCGAACGCGCCCTACCTTCTCGTCGGATTTACCGTCGCGCCCGGAACGCCGAACGGTCAAACGATCCTGGACGAGGTCGAGCAGAACATGCCGCTGCCGCCGCGCGGCGTTCCCATCGCTTTGCCGATTCCAGATGTCTATCTGATCGAGTGTCCGCGAAACGACCCGGATACGCCGTTCCAGGACCTCGCGGACTACTTATCGCGTGAGCAGGCTCGCACGGGCGGAGCACTGATCTGGGCATTGCAGCTCTGCCGCACCAACGAGATCGCCGGACTATGAACATTCCTCGCCTACAGTCGGCGCGGCTCATCGCCGCGTTCGCGTGCGTCGCCACCGCAGCGTGCGCCACCGGAACGGGACCCGCCAACTCGCATTTCTTCCTCGAGCGAAGCTACGTCGGGCCTGTCGTCCACGACGATACGCTTCTATACGAAGCGCAGGCCGCCGCGCACATCTTCCTCCTCGACGATCTCAACGGCGCCTTCGCCAAGATCAGTCAGGACCCGTCGCGCGACTGGTCTGGTGCGTTCCGAATCATCATGTCGCCGATGTTCCTCATACGGCAGCTGAACGATTCCTCGTCGGCGGTACGGACGCCTTCGTTCATGCCGCAGCTGTCGGTGGAGTACCTCTATGTGAGTCGCATGAGCGACGCGACGGGCCCAGCGGCGAACCTACGCTTCTCACCCGTTCTCGTCCGCGGACTGCGCCTAACGCTGGCCCACCACTCGAACGGTCAAGCCGGATGTTTCAGAGAAGGTTTCGAGCCGATCGATCGTCACGCGAATGTGTGCGTTCCGGAGGCCGGCTTCGACACGAACATCGTGAAGCTGAATCGCGCGAACGGCGACTTCTCGACGACGTACCTCCAGGCGATGGTCCACACGACGATCATGAATCGCGCGGCCGGTGATCGGCCGACGCACACCTTTGGACTCGCCGCGGCGTACGACTACCATCTACGCGGCATCTTCGGCGCGCTCTCCGACGAGCAACGACAGCTGTACGGAAGTTGGCGCACGCACCTGATGGGCGAAGCGATGCAGGTCATCGGATCGCAGTGCAACGACGGCGCTACTCGCCCATGGAACCAGTATCTCGCCTGTCAATTTCAGGGACGAGCCCGCGTCAGCGCAGAGTACGTGCGGGGCCCGAGGAACCCAGGGCCGCTCGCGCTCCGGATCAATCCGCCGATTCTGCCGTGGAGCGATCAATTAGAGTTCTCTTACACCTTCAACGCTCTGCTTGGCACTGGCCTCTTCGTTCGATGGCACGACGGACAGGACTACTACAACATCAATTTCGTGAATCGGAGACGCGTCTTCATGTACGGCATCATGCTCGACGCGAGCGCCCTCCCGCGGATCGGACCTGCCGTGCACTGAGCGCCAACAAAACACAAAGCATCGTTAGAGCGTGGCAAGTGGGACTTGAGGCCAATAGTCCGGCCCAACGAGCGCCGGCGTTCCGGGAACGTGTGTTGCCTCTGTCGGCAGCAACATCCTGTACGCACGGAGAGCTCGATGACTCGGAAATCCCTGGCGACGCTGGGCGTCATTCTCACGTTAGGCGCTAGCCACGCTTGTAGCTCAGACAAGGCGGTAGCGCCGACAGGGCAATCGCCGCACGGGTCCACGGACGTCTCCAGACGTAGTCGTATCGACTTCGGGATCGATCCCGACGTCCAAACAGTCGTTGCGCTGAAGCGGTCGGTCCATTTGGCGGAGGACATCAGCCAGACGACCGTCATCGGCCCCGCCGGTGGTACGATCAGCATCGCGGCGGCTGGTGTTACGGTGGTGTTTCCACCAGGCGCACTGCGCTCTCGGACGAGCATCACGATGACCGCGAAAGCGGGCTCGGACGTGGCGTATGAGTTCGCGCCG
>DATEHJ010000354.1:0-3673 GCA_035279645.1 Gemmatimonadaceae bacterium | reverse complement strand
CGCTGAAGTCGATCAGAAGCGGACATGAAAACGACTCGGCGAATGGGTATTGTGCAAGATAAGCGAAAGGTGCTAGGTGCTAGGTGATAGGTGCTAGTCAGCGATCAGCTACCACCTAGCACCTAGCACCTAGCACCTTTTGCTTATCTTCCAGCATTCCCATTTCGCCGAGCCGCACTCATGTCCGCTTCTGATCGACTTCAGCGCCTGCACGACGCGGGCGTCTCCATCTGGCTCGATTTCATCGAGCGCACGATCCTCCGAAATGGAGACCTCGCGCGTCGCATCCGCGATGACGCGGTGACGGGCATGACGTCGAATCCGACGATCTTCGAAAAAGCGCTCGCCGAAGGCAACGCGTACGACGACCAGATTCGCACCGCACCCGGTGATTTCACGGCGATGGAATTGTTCGAGCTCGTGTCGACGACCGACGTTCGTGACGCGTGCGATCTGTTCCGCGGCGTCTATGACAAGCAGCATGGCGCCGACGGCTACGTCTCGATCGAAGTCTCACCCACGCGGGCGCATGACCTCCTCGGGACGGTGAGTGAGGCGACACGTCTCTGGTCCACCGTCGATCGTCCGAACTGCTTCGTGAAGGTGCCGGGCACGGTCGAGGGCGCGGACGCGGTAAAGCGTCTCATCGCCAGCGGTATCAACATCAACATCACGCTGCTCTTTTCGCTCGACGCCTACCGGCGCGTCATCGATGCGTACATGGCAGGCCTCGAGGAGCGAGTCAGGGCGGGGAAGGACATCAAGAACATCGCGTCCGTCGCGAGCTTCTTCGTCAGCCGCGTCGACTCGGAAGTCGACAAACGCCTCGACACCCTGGCGAAGACGGCTTCGCCCGAGCAGCGAAAGAAAATCGACGAACTGCACGGCAAGGCGGCGATCGCCAACGCCAAGCTCGCGTACAAGATCTTCCAGAAGGAGTTCTCGTCACCGCGCTGGAAGAAGCTCGAGGAGAAAGGCGCTTGTGTGCAGCGCGTGCTCTGGGCGAGCACGAGCACGAAGAACCCGGCCTATCGCGACGTCATGTATGTGGAGGAGTTGATCGGGCCGAACACCGTGAACACCATGCCGCCGGCGACGGTAGATGCCTTTCGCGACCACGGCGATGTGCAGCGCACGGTGGACAAGGACGTGGACGCCGCCGAGCGCGTGATCGCCGATCTCGATCAACTCGGGATCTCGATTGACGACGTCACGACAAAGTTACTCGTCGACGGACTCGCGAGCTTCCAGAAATCGTACGATACTCTGATCGCCGGGCTCGCCAAAAAGACGAAAGCGCTCGGACGCGATCTCGTCGCATCGAGGTAACGACAGCTCTTTCGCCGCCAAAAAAACTTGACCTTCTGCCGCACGAAAATCGTCTGCACGCTCGGGCCGTCGAGCTGTTCGCCCGAGGCGTTGCGCAGCTTGATGGATGCAGGGCTCAGTGTCGCCCGCATCAACTTTTCTCACAGCACGCACGAACAGCACGCGGCAACGATCGCGCTGGTGCGCGAGACGGCGCGATCGCTCGGTCGGCCGGTGGCCATACTCGGCGACCTGCAGGGCCCACGCATCCGCGTCGGCGAGCTCCCGGCGCCGTTGAGCCTCGAGGACGGCTCGGATCTCGTGCTGGGGCCGGAGGGCCTCGTTAGGCGCGGCGAGATACCCGTCACCTACGAGAATCTCGCCGCCGACGTGCACGTCGGCGATCGCGTGCTCATCAACGACGGCCTCATCGAGCTCGTGGTCCTCGACGTTGAAGCGCCGCGCGTGATGGTGCGCGTGCTCCACGGCGGGTTGCTCACCAGCCACAAGGGCATCAACCTGCCTGGCGTGACGGTCTCCGCGCCCTCGATCACCGAGAAGGACAGGGAAGACGTCGCCTTCGCCGTGGAGCAGGGGATCGACTATCTCGCGCTGAGCTTCGTGCGTCGTGCCGGTGACGTCGCCGAGCTGCGAACGATGATTCCGCGAGAGATTCTCGTCATCGCCAAGATCGAGAAGGACTCGGCGCTCGAGAACATCGAGAGCATCGTTCTCGCGTCCGACGGCGTCATGGTTGCCCGCGGCGATCTCGGCGTCGAGCTGCCGTTCGAGGAAGTGCCGCTGGCGCAGAAGCGGATCATCTCGTTATGCAACCGGCTCGGCCGCCCCGTGATCACGGCGACGCAAATGCTCGAGTCGATGATCACACACCCGCGTCCGACGCGCGCCGAGGCCAGCGATGTCGCGAACGCGATTCTCGACGGCACCGATGCGGTGATGCTCTCCGCGGAGACCGCCGCCGGGCAATACCCGCGTCTCGCCGTGGAGGCGATGAATCGCATTATCGCCGAGGTCGAGCAACATACGGCCGGCGTTGCACAGGATGGACAGCGCGCCGAGGCGGCGGCGGCGGCGATGTCCACCGAGTTCGCGATCGCCGCGGCGTGTAACGCGGCGGCGCGGATGCTGCGCACTCCGTGCCTGATCGTGTTCACGAAGAGTGGCTTCAGTTCGCGCGTCGTCGCGTCGCAACGTCCAGCGGTGCCGATTCTCGTGCTCACCGATCAGCCGCGGACGTATCGGCAGCTCGCCCTGGTGTGGGGCGTCGTTCCCGAGCTGGTCCCGCACTGCGACACCTATGATCAGATGGTCCGCCTCGCGCTCGAGGTCGTGCGCCGTCGCGCCCTCGCGCGCACCGGCGACCGGGTGATTGTCACCGCCGGTGTTCCCTTCGACGTGCCAGGGTCGACGAACATGATGAAGGTGGAAACGGTGTAAGCGCTGTCATCCCGAGGAGCGAAGCGACGAGGGATCTGCACCTACGTCGACTAACTGCAGATCCCTCGCTTCGCTCGGGATGACAAGGCCCGCATGCGATTACTCTTTCTCGGCACCGGCACCAGCTTCGGCGTCCCCATGCTTGGCTGCGGGTGCGACGTCTGCCGCTCGCCGGATCCACGCGACAAGCGTACACGCGTCGGCGCCATCGTCGAGACGGACGGCGGTACGAGAATACTCATCGACACGCCACCCGAGCTGCGACTGCAGCTGATCGCCGGCGGCATCGATCGCATCGACGCCGTGCTGTTCACGCACGCTCACGCCGACCACACTCACGGCATCGACGATCTGCGCGCGTTCACCGTGCGCCGCGACGCACCGCTGCCGATGTACGGATCGGCCGAGACGCTCGAAAGCCTCCGGCGCAAGTTCGCCTACATCTTCGATGACACGCGCCCCGTCGCGGGCACGTCGAAGCCCGAGGGACGCGCTCACATGATCGTGCCGAATGTGCCGTTCACCGTCGGCGACGTCGAAGTCGTACCCGTGCCGATTCCGCACGGCCCCGTGACGGTGTTCGCTTATCGCATCGGAGCGCTGGCGTACATCACGGACGCGAAGAGTGTCCCGCCCGAAGCGATCGAGCGCTTTCGCGGCGCGGAAGTCCTCGTGATCAACGCGCTCTTCCGCACCGAGCATCCGACGCACTTGAGCATCCCTGAATCATTGCGCGTCGCCGCCGCGATCGGCGCCGAGCGCACGTATCTCATTCATCTGACGCACGACAACCTGCACGCGAATCTTGAAGCCGAGCTTCCCCGGGGGGTGGCGCCGGCATTCGACGGACTAACCGTCCGAATCCCTAGTGCCCTATCCCCTAGCCCCTAGCCCCTCCCACCATGCC
>DATEHJ010000353.1:0-9418 GCA_035279645.1 Gemmatimonadaceae bacterium | reverse complement strand
ACCCGCCCCTCTAGATCCGTTCTTCTAGATCCGTTCTTCTAGACCCGTTCCTCTAGATCCGCTTTTCTAGTTTCGTCATGATAGAAGTAAGTACCTCACCCCCTCAGCCTCCCTACCCACTCCGCGAGTCGCGAAAACCAGCTGTGCGTGTCGTTGTACATCACGACCACGAAGAGCAGAGCGATCGCCAGCAGACCGAAGCGAAGGATGTACTCGCGCGTCCGCAGACTGAACGGCTTCCCCTTCGCCGACTCGAGGACGTTGATCAGAATTTGTCCGCCGTCGAGAATCGGTATCGGCAGCATGTTGAGGATGGCGACGTTCACGCTCAGGAGCGCAATGAGCGTCAGAAGGCTCTCGAGTCCGCTGCGCGCCGCTTCAACGGACATCCGCGTGATGCCGACCGGGCCGCTCAACTGACTGACCGAGATTTCGCGCGTCATCAACTTCTTCACGATTTCGACGATGGCGCCGGCCATGAACGCCGTAGTACGCGCCCCGGCGCCAATCGACGCACCGAAGGCCAGCGTCTCACGCCCGGTTGGAATCCGTGACGACGCGCCAATCTTCCCCACGGTTCGAGTCTCGTGCGTCGCGGCGATGGTTTCCGTCGTGTCTTTGGGCGTGACGTTCACATCGAGCGTGCGGCCGTCTCGCACGAGGGTAAAGCGAAGCTGCCGACTCGCCGCCTGACTGACGTGCGCAACCAAATCGGCCCACGTCGAGACGCGGCTGCCATCGATGGCGATGATGCTGTCGCCGCTCTGCAGTCCTGCTTTGTCCGCGCGGCTCCCCTCGACGATCGTCTCGAGCACGGCCGGGCGCTGGAAGTCGATGGAGGCGAGTAAAGCGTCTGTCGTGACGGCCGCGGTGAGCGGAATGCGCACCGTCGAGCGCGACGTCTGCAACACGACGCTGTCGCTGCTTGCCGCGATGTCGCGCTCGATGTCGAGCCAGTTCTTCGCGACGTGCCCGTTCACCGACAGGATCGTGTCGCCCGCCTGCAACTGGCCGAGTGCCGAGGCGTTAGGCAAGGGCCTCACCTGACCCACGACGCGCGTCGAAATCACCGGCCGACCGAAGTGGAACGCGAGCAACACGCCGATGACGAACGTGAGTAGCACGTTCATCGTCACGCCGGCAATGAGAATCAAAAGTCGCGCGGGAAGCGGCTTGCTCTCGAAGAGCCGCCGCTCCGGAATCGGCAGTGGTCCGAAAGGCATCATCGCGTTCGGATCGTAGTCCGGGCTGTCCGCGTGTGGCGCGGATTCGCTCCCGCCTTCCAACAACGCGGCGTCCTCGTCCAGCCTCGAGGCCATGCGCACATACCCGCCAAGCGGAAGCGCGGCGAGAATGTACTCGGTCTCGCCCCATCGCTTTCGAAAGAGCGACGGTCCAAAGCCAATCGAGAATCGCGGAGCGTAGACGCCGACCGCTTTTGCGGCGATGAAGTGCCCCAGCTCGTGGACGAAGATCACGAGGCCGAAGACGAGAATTGGTGAAAGTATCGCTAGCATCGGAATCGATCCCTCACGTGGCGACGCGCCGCTGCATCGGCGGCGATGATCGCGTCGCGTGAATCGCCGTTCTCGCTTGCCAACGAGCTCAGCGCCGAGTCGATAGCGCGCGGGATGTCGGCAAAACCGATACGTCCCTCCAGGAAGAGCGAGACCGCCTCCTCGTTAGACGCATTAAACACCGCTGGTGCGGCCCCGCCCGCGCGTCCAGCAGTAACGCCAAGCGCCAGCGCCGGGAAATCGTTCACGCGGACACGCTCGAAAGTCATCGGGGAAAGTTCGACAGGGTCGAAAGGCGGTACACCAGTGTCCGGTACACGTTCAGGGTGAGTCAGCGCATAGAGCACGGGGAGTTCCATACTCGGTACGCCGAGTTGAGCGAGCACGCTCCCGTCAACGAATTCGACGAAGGAGTGAACCACACTCTGCGGATGCACAACGACGTCGATCTGATCGAAGTCTAACCCGAACAGGTAATGTGCCTCGATGACCTCAAGGGCCTTGTTCGCGAGCGTGGCACTGTCCACCGTGATCTTTCGTCCCATGCGCCAGGTTGGGTGTTGCAGCGCGTCGGCGAGCGTCGCGCGCTCGATCTGTTCTGGCGACCAGTGCCGAAAGGGTCCGCCCGACGCAGTGAGAATGGCGCGTCTCACCTCCACACCAGGACGCCCGGTGATGCACTGGAGAATGGCACTGTGCTCACTGTCGACGGGCACGAGCTCGCCGCCACCTCGCTTTTGCGCGGCCTGAACGAGGTGACCCGCCATAACGAGCGTCTCCTTGTTCGCCAGCGCGACGCGTTTGCCGTGCTCCAGCGCGGCGAGTGTGGCGTCGAGGCCGGCAGCGCCGACCACCGCGTTGAGCACGATGTCCACGTCGTCACGCGTCGCGGCCTCGATAAGGCATTCGCGGCCGCACTGCCACTCGCCATGCTGATTCGAGCCGTTGTTCACGAGCCCGACGAATGCGGGGCGAAACTCGGCTTCCTGCTCGCGCAACAGCGCCGCATTGCTGAAGGCGGTGAGCGCGGACACCCGGAACCGTTCGCGCTGGCGACTGAGGACGCGAAGCGCCGTCGTTCCGATCGACCCTGTCGATCCGAGTATCGCAACGCGGCGCACCGTCATCGGGGGGGCGCCCACACGAGCAGGAGTTTGAACAGCACATACGCGACCGGCAGGACGAACAAGAGACTGTCGAATCGGTCGAGCACCCCGCCATGTCCGGGGATGATGTGCGAACTGTCCTTCATTCGAGCCTCACGCTTGAGCAGCGACTCGGCAAGATCACCGATCTGCGCCGCGGCGCTCACGAGCAGCGCGAACACGATGACGCCTCCTCGCACGAAGGCGAGCTGCGTCGACGGCGTCAAGACAAAACGCGCATAGATCCAACCGACGAGGACCGTCGCGGCAAGCCCGCCAACCGCACCGGCGACAGTTTTCGCAGGGCTCACGGATGGCATGAGCTTTCTCTTCCCGAACGCGCGCCCGAAAAAAAAGGCGCCGATATCGGAGGACCACGTTAGCAGCACGGGAAGGAGCAGGAGCAACCCGCCCGCCGTGACTTTGAAGCCGCCGAATGGGACGCGGAGCGGCTCGACGACGTAGTCGTGGTAGCGAATGGCATACCCGAAGCTGAGCATGCCGCCTGTGTAAAGCACGCCGAACGCGGTCGCCGCCGCGGCACCGAGCGGCTTTCCATTCACGCCGCGGGTGAAAATCGTGAGAGCGAGCAACCCTAGCACCGCGATCGCCATCCCGGAGAGCGGCAGCTCGTAGAGCCCGAGATACCGGGCGTGCACGAAAAGCGGGACGACGCCGGCGAGCGGGATGCCGACGTCCTCCATCGGCGTTAGGCCGGACGCCCGCGCGATGCGAAAGAACTCCCAGGCGGCGAGCGCGGAGACGATTGCGAGGAGGGCGGCGAGCGGTGCTCCGCCATAGAAGACGACGATGACGCCGAGCGGCGCGGCGATGACGCCGAACAGAATGCGCCGCGTCAGCTCCGACACTCAGACTTCCATGATCTCGGCCTCTTTGGCCTTGATCAATTCATCGATTTTGTGGATGTAGTCGTCGTGGACCTTCTGCAGGTCCTTCTCGGCGTGCTTGACGTCGTCCTCGGACACACCTTGCAGCTTCTTGAGCCCTTCGCGCGCGTGGGTGCGCGCGTGCCTAACGGCGATCTTCCCTTCCTCGGCGAGCTTGTGCACGATCTTCACGAGGTCCTTGCGCCGCTGCTCGTTCATGGACGGCAACGGAACGCGAATGATCGCGCCTTGCGACGACGGGTCGAGTCCGAGATCCGACTCGCGAATCGCCTTCTCGATGGCCTTGGCCTGCGACTTGTCGAAGGGCGTGACGATGAGGATGCGCGCCTCCGGCGCCGAGACCTGCGCGACCTGATTCAGCGCCATCGAAGTGCCGTACATGTCGACCTTCACAGTGTCGAGCATGTTCGGCGTCGCCTTGCCGGACCGAATCGACGTGAATTCGCGACGTGTGCTCTCGATGCCTTTGTCCATCGCGCCGCGCATGTCTTTGACGATTTGCTGAATAGTCATCATCGAACCAGAGTGCCGACGCGCTCGCCGCGAACGGCGGCGACGAACAAGCCCGGGCGGTGGATGTTGAGTACGATCAGCGGGAGGTGGTTTTCACTGCAGAGCGTGATCGCGGTCTGATCGATCACGCCGAGATTCTTGAGCATCACGTCGCGGAAGCTGATTTCATCGTAGAAGGTGGCGTTCGGATCGCGCTTCGGATCGGCGGAATACACGCCGTCGACGCTGGTCGCCTTGATGATGACGTTCGCCTTCATCTGGATGGCACGCAGCACGGCCGCCGTGTCCGTGGAAAAGTACGGATTCCCGGTGCCGGCGGCAAAGATGACGATGCGACCTTTCTCCAGGTGTCGGAGCGCTCTCCGGCGTATGTACGGCTCCGCCACTTCTTCCATGCGGATCGCCGTCATAACGCGGGTGTCGAGTCCCTTTCGCTCGAGCACATCCTGCACCGCCATCGCGTTGATCACGGTGCCGAGCATGCCCATGTAGTCGGCGGTGACGCGATCGATCCCTTCCTCGGAGAGCGCGCGCCCGCGAATGATATTGCCGCCGCCGATGACGAGGCCCACCGATGCGCCGGCGCCCACCACCGACGCGACTTCGTCGGCGAGGCGCTTGATGATCTCGAAATCAAAGGCGAAGCCCTTCTCTCCGGCGAGGGCTTCGCCGGAGAGCTTGAGGAGCACTCGTGGGTATTTGAGATCCGTCAGGCGCTCAGCGCCTGACGGATCAGTGTCCCGTCTCATTCGATTGGCAACGTCTGGTTGCGCCTCGATGCTCAAGCCTCTCCGAGCTGATACCTCACGAACCGCCGAACCTGCACGTTCTCGCCAGTTTTAGCAGACAGTTCCTTGACGAGATCACCGACTGTTTTTTTTGGATCTCGGACCCATGCCTGGTGCAGTAACGCGACGTCCTTGTAGTACGCCTCGATTTTCCCGTCGACGATCTTGTCGATCATGTTCGCCGGCTTTCCGCTCTGCTTCACCTGCTCGACGAAGATGCGGCGCTCCTGCTCGACCTTGTCCTGCGGAATCTGTTCCTTGTCGATCGCGATCGGCGCCGCCGCGGCAATGTGCTCGGCGACGTACTTGGCGACTTGCTGGAACTCCTCGTTGCGCGCGACGAAGTCGGTCTCGCAATTGAGCTCGACGAGAACGGCGATCTTGCCGTTGTGATGCAGGTAATGCCCGATCACGCCCTCACTGGCCGTGCGGCCGGCGCGCTTCTCGGCCTTCGCGGCGCCAGTCTTTCGCAAATGCTCAACGGCCTTGTCGATATCGCCGCCCGTCTCTTCGAGCGCCTTTTTGCAATCCATCATGCCCGCGCCAGTACGGTCGCGCAGCTCCTTCACGTCTTTGGGACTCACCATCGTCGTCATGTCAACCTACCGTGCTGTCGTGGAAACGCCGCCGGCTGATGCCGGCGGCGCCAAGAAATCTACTCGCATCCAGAGCTCACTCGGCTTCGTCCGCTCCGTCAACTGCTTCCGTGCCGGCCTCGCCCTCACCCTCCGCGGACTTGAGTCGCGCCGCAATCGCCTCGGGCTTGGCGCGCCGACGCCGCGGCCGGCGCCGCCGACGCCGCTCGCCCTCTTCGGCCGGCTCGCTGCCGCGATCCGAGCTATAGGTCGTCATCTCGCCTTCCTCGACCTCTTCGCGCACTGGCGCCGACGCACGGGCTTCGATAATCGCGTCGGCAATGGCCTTCGTGATCAGTTCGACCGAACGGATTGCATCGTCGTTGCCCGCGATGGGAACCGTGATGAGATCCGGGTCGGCATTCGTGTCGGCGATGGCGACGATCGGAAGATTGAGCTTGTTCGCCTCGTTGACGGCGATGCGCTCCTTCTTCGAGTCGACGATGAAGAGCAGGCCAGGCAGACGCGTCATCGTGCGGATGCCGAACAAATACTTCTTGAGCTTTTCCGACTCACGCGTGAGCATCAGCTGCTCTTTCTTCGTGTAATTCTCGAACTCGCCCCCCGCTTCCGACCCCGTCTCGAGGTCCTTCATGCGGCGGATCTGCTTTTTCACCGTCGTGAAGTTCGTCAACAGTCCGCCGAGCCAGCGTTCGGTGATGAACATCGAGTTCGAGCGTTCGGCTTCGGATCGCACGATCAGCGCGAGCTGCGGCTTCGTGCAAACGAACAGCACGTTGTCGCCACGCATGATGACATCGCGAGCGAGCTTCTGCGCGATCTCGATTTGGTGGAGCGTCTTCTGGAGGTCGATGATGTGAATCCCGTTGCGCTCGGCGAAAATGAACCGGCGCATTTTGGGATTCCAGCGCCGCGTCTGGTGTCCGAAGTGGACGCCGGCCGCGAGCAGCTGCTCGACCGTGGGCTGCATGTCAGGCATCGTTTATCTCTTGCTAAACTGGAATCGCTTACGAGCCTTCGGACGGCCCGGCTTTTTGCGCTCGACGGCGCGCGCATCACGAGTCAGGAGTCCGAGATCGCGCAGCTTGCGGCGGTGCGCCTCGTCTACCTGCACGAGCGCGCGCGCGACCGCGAGGCGCAGCGCCCCGGCCTGCCCCGTCGTGCCGCCACCGTCGACGTTCGCCTTCACGTCATAGCGGCCGAGCGTGTCGGTCGCCGTGAACGGCTGCTGAATCGCGGTGACGTGCGACGGGCGCGGGAAATAGTCGCCGAGCGTGCGGCCATTGACGTCCCATTTGCCGGAGCCCGGCTTCACATAGACGCGGCACACCGCTTCCTTGCGGCGGCCAATGGCATGAACGGTCTGTGTATCCGCCATGTTACTTCTCACCCGCGTGGCTGAATGACAACGGCTTGGGCTGCTGCGCGACATGCGGATGGTCCGCGTCTTTGTAGACGCGGAGTTTCCGGCGGAGCACCTGGCGGCCGAGCGCGGTCTTGGGAAGCATGCCGTACACAGCCTTCTCGATCACGCGCTCGGGATGCTTTTGGAGCATCGTGCCGAGCGGCGTGAAGCGGGCGTGACCCATGTAGCCCGTGTGGCGGAAGTACTCCTTGTTCTCGGCTTTTCGGCCGGTCACCCGGACTTTCGCGGCGTTGATGACGATGACGCCATCGCCCGTGTCCATATGCGGCGTGAAAATCGGCTTGTGCTTGCCGCGAATGATCTTCGCGATTTCGCTCGCGAGTCGGCCAAGGACCATTCCCTCGGCGTCGACGACGAACCACTCATGTTTGATATCGCGCGGTGTCGCGCTGAATGTCCTCATTGACTGACCTTGCATCGAGTCCAGGCCTCACCGGTGCGTAATGCAACCCGGGTCTCGGCAGCCCAAAGGCTTTTTTGACAGACATGAATGCTAGACAAGCACTTAGTTGATGTCAATCTGTGGACACGCGCGAAGCGCGTGGCCACAGACTGACATCTGGGGCTCGCTGGCGCTTGCCCTAAGCTTATTTGAAGTCGCGCGCGCTCCCGTGCGTACTCGCAGGATGTCACTGCGTTTCGCAGCCGCTATTTGGCCGGCTCTGCGACGATCGCCAGCCATTTGTGGTCAGGGCTGAGCGACAAACGCGAAATGTGCTGCAGCCCGGCACTCGTGAAATCGGCGAGCTCGGTCCACTGCGCGGATTTGTCCGTGCCGCGCCAGATCAGGAGCTTGCTTCCCGAACCGGCAATGGCGACCGCGGGCGCAACCCAGGCGATGTAGTCCGCACCTGGCGGCATTCGCACCAGGGGCATCGGCACGGTGCGGCGATCTCGGCCCGAGCCCCGGACGTCGACCGCGGTCAGGATCCAGGAGCTGTCCTTGGCGTGCTGCAAGAACGAAAAGCCGGCACCGTTCGGCAGCGATAATAGGGAACGGCCGATATCGCGAGCGAGCGTGTCGGGCTGGCCGGTCCGAGTGTCGGCGAGCACGAGCGCGTTAGGCTTGCCGAGCAGGAACATCGCGACCGTGGTAGAGTCGACCCACACGTGATAACCCACCGGCTTGATCGCTTCGAACACAAGGCGCGGATCGCTGCCGTCGATTCGAAAGCTCCACAGGCGCTGCGACGAGTCGGCTTCGACACGGATGACGCTGAAGCGCGACCCGTCACCGAACACCGTCGCGGAATACTCGCTCTCGGGCGTGTTCGTCACGCGAGCGGTCGCCTTCGACTGCAGATCGTAACGGTAGATATCCGATTGGCCGTCGCCGCGAACCGACGTGAAGAAGACAGCGCGCGAGTCTGGCGTGAACGAAGGTTGATTGTCGTAGCCCGGACGATTGGTCACGTTCACGGGCGCACCGACGACGAGTTTGCCGCGCTCCGTGTGGACCGGGGCAAGAAAGATGTCGGTCGAGGGGGGGGCCGCCTGCGCTGCTAGCGACGACGCACCCGCGCCGAGGATCCCGACCACGATCATCGTTGCGAACTTGCTCATCATTACTCCATCTCGAGTAGTAGAGCGCCCTTCTCCACCGCGGTCCCGGGGGTAACGAGAATGCGCTTCACGGCACCGCCGGAGGTCGCCCGCAGCTCGTTTTCCATTTTCATTGCCTCCATCACGACCAATCCCTGCCCCGGTTGTACCGCATCCCCCTCGCTCACGTTGACTCGCACGACCATCCCCGGCATCGGCGCGACGAGCGGCGCGGGGCCGTGTGGCTTTTCCGTCGCCGCCGATAGCTCGCGAATGGCGCGCGACCGCTCGTCGAGCGCCTCGGCCTCGAAGCGAAAGCCGTCGACCCACAGGGTGTACCGGCCGCGCGCATCTCCCACTCGCACGAAGACGCGATGAATCTCGTCGCCGAGGGTGAGCATGCGCTCGGGTCCATCCGACTCGAAGAGCCGCGCGCGCACGCTCGTCTCGCCGACGCGGACGTCCTCGCCGTCGAGAAAGAGCTCATGCTCGGTGCCGTTCACGCTCACGTAGTACTTCATGAGGCGACCGGTACGAGCTCGCATACGGTCTCGACGTGCGCCGTCTGCGGAAACATGTCGAAGGTCTCGATCGAGGCGATGCGATATCCCGGAAGACGCGCCAGGTCGCGAGCGAGCGTAGCCGGATCGCAGCTGACGTAAACAATGGCGCGCGGGCGGCGTTTCTCCCGCTCCAGCGTCGTAGTGACGCGCTCGTGCAAGCCGACGCGCGGCGGATTCACAACGACGACGTCCGCCGGCAGGGCGCTTGTGAGCACACTCTCAACGCGCCCGACGAGGCTGCGCGAGCCGGCGGGGAGCCGCGTCGCGCAGAGCGCCGCCGCCTCGCGATCGAGCTCGATCGCCGTGACGCGCGCGCCTAACGCGGCGAGCGCCGCGGCGGTGTCGCCGATGCCCGCGAAGGCGTCGATCACCGTGCTCGGTGCGTAGGAGGCGACGCGGTCCACGATGTGCGCCCGAAGC
>DATEHJ010000352.1:0-3702 GCA_035279645.1 Gemmatimonadaceae bacterium | reverse complement strand
AGGAGCGAAGCGACGAGGGATCTGCAGCCTAGCCGAGCCAGTGCAGATTCCTCGCTGCGCTCGGAATGACAGGCCAGTCTCAATCGCCGTATGTCGATCATAGAAAGAATCCATTCTCCAGCGGACGTTCGAAGCCTCACTCGCGACGAGCTCAAGACGCTCGCCGATGAGGTCCGGGCCCGCCTCATCGACGTGTGCTCCCGAACCGGAGGCCACATCGGCGCCGGGCTGGGCGTTGTCGAGCTCACGATTGCCCTTCACGCCGCGTTCGAGACGCCGCGCGATCAACTCGTGTGGGACGTCGGACATCAAGGCTATCCGCACAAGCTGCTCACGGGCCGGAACGAGCGGCTCGAGACGCTCCGCCAGGAGAACGGCCTCTCCGGATTTCTGAAGCGCAGCGAGAGTGAGTACGACGTCTTCGGTGCAGGACACGCCGCCACTTCGATTTCGGCGGCCCTGGGTGTGGCGGCGGGGCGCGACCTGCGGAATGAGGACTACAAGGTCGTCGCCGTCGTCGGGGACGGCGCTTTGACGTGCGGCCTCGCGTATGAAGGCCTCAACAACGCCGGCCACTCGGATCGCGACGTCATCGTCGTCCTCAATGACAACGAGATGTCGATCGCGCCTAACGTGGGTGCGATCTCCAAGTACCTCACGTCGGTCCAACGGAATTCGCTGTACAACCGCGTGCGCTCGGCTATCGGCGATCTCGCGGACAACAAAGGACCGGGCGGTCTCTTCTCGTCGATGGGACTCGGCACATGGGTGCGCCGCTGGGAAGAAAGCCTCAAGGCACTACTCACCCCGGGCGTGCTCTTCGAGGAGCTTGGCTTCCGCTACTTCGGTCCGATCGACGGACACGACATTGACGCGATGATCGAGACATTCGCCGCGGTGCGCGACCTGGCTGGCCCACGATTGGTGCACGTGCGCACGCAGAAAGGGAAAGGCTTTCCGGCTGGCGAGAGTCTCGAGAAATGGCACGCGCTCCCGCCCGATCACGATCCATCGACGGGGAAGCTCCGCAACGGCTCCTCCGCGACGACGTATCAGAAAGTCTTCGGCAAGGGACTCGTCGAGCTCGGAAACGAGAACGAGCGCGTCGTCGCGATATCAGCCGCGATGCCAAGTGGAACGAGCACCGATCTGTTCGCGAAGGCGCACCCGACTCGCTTTTTCGACGTGGGCATCGCGGAGGCCCATGCCGTGACGTTCGCGGCCGGGTTGGCCACCCGCGGCATTCGTCCGGTGGTCGCGATCTACTCCACGTTTCTACAGAGGGCGTACGACAGCATCATTCACGACGTCGCGATTCAGTCGCTGCCGGTCGTGTTCTGCATGGATCGCGCGGGGCTCGTCGGCGAGGATGGCGAGACGCACATGGGTCTCTACGACATTGCGTATCTGCTCGCCGTGCCTAACGTCACCGTCACCGCGCCGAAGGACGGCCGCGAGATGCTCGGGCTGCTTCGAACCGCGATCGCGCATGAGCGGGGGCCATTCTCGATTCGCTATCCGCGCGACGCCGCCCCCGACACCGTCCCCGCCATTGCCGAGATCGAGGCCGTTCCCTACGGGACGTGGGAGGTGCTGCGGCGCGGATCGGAAGTCGCGCTCCTCGCGACGGGCACCATGGTGCGCCCATCGCTCGCCGCCGCCGACGTTCTTGCGTCGGAAGGCTTGCGCATCACAGTCGTAAACTGTCGCTTCCTCAAGCCGTACGATGAGGTCACTCTCGCCGCGGTTCTCGCGGACCACGCACGCGTGCTGGTCGTGGAGGAAGGGACGGTGGTCAATGGCTTCGGTGCCTACATGTCGGCCGTGATCGCGCGACAGGATCCGTCGGTGCGCGTGACCGTCCACGGCGTGCCCGATCGCATCATCCCGGCGGCGTCGCGTGCCCGCCAGCTTGCGCTCACCGGCCTCGATGCGACCGGCATCGCGGCACGTGTTCGCGCGTTGCGCGAGCAAGAGAGCGAGGCGGTCGCCGGGTGATCCGCGTCGGCGTCGTCGGACACCGGGGCTACGCGGGACTACCGGACGTTCTTCAAACGCTGGAAGAACTCTCGCCGGGGCTTGGGCTCGATCTTCATTTCGAGGCTGAGATCCACGAGGCCGCGGGCTATGGCAAGGAGCTTACCGATCCATCGCAGCTCGACGTTCTGCTCACGTTAGGCGGCGACGGCACACTGCTTCGTGGCGCACGGCTTCTCGATCCGCATCAGGTGCCGATCCTTGGCGTCAACCTCGGACGGCTTGGTTTCCTGACCTGCTGTCCGGCCGATCAGTTGTCGCTGGCGCTGATGCGCTTCGCGCGGAAGGACTATGCGGTGGAGTCGCGCATGGCGATTCGCGCCCGCGTGCTCGATGCCTTCGGCCGCGAGCGACACACTTGGGTCGCGCTCAACGACGTCGTGCTGCACAAGGGCGGCTTCGCGCGAGTCGTCGAGCTGCGCGTCTGCGCCGATGGCGAGACGATGGCGACTTATGGCGCCGACGGCGTGGTGATCTCGACGCCTACCGGCTCTACGGCGTACAGTCTTTCGGCCGGCGGACCAGTGCTCTTTCCGACGCTCGAGGCGCTCGTCGTCACACCGGTGTCGGCACACGCCCTGGCGATACGGCCGCTGATCCTTCCGCCGGGCACCGAAGTTACCGTGCAAGCGGAAGGTTTCCCTGAGGAATTATTGGTCACGATCGACGGGCAAGTCGGTTCCACCTTTGCCAGCGGCGAAACGCTCAGCATTCGGCGTGGTGAAGGAGGAGTGCTGATCGTGCGCTTCCCCGGTATCAGCTTCTTCAAGACGCTCCGCCAGAAGCTGGGCTGGGGCGGTCTCAAGGAACGCGACGAGAATTTCGGCGCCTGATGCTCACCGAACTGCGGATCAGGAATTTTGCGATTATCGAAGCGCTCTCGCTTCCGTTGGAGCGTGGGTTCAACGTACTCTCCGGCGAAACGGGAGCGGGCAAGTCGATCATCGTCGGCGCTCTTGGGCTTCTGCTTGGCGAGCGCGCGAGCGCCGACCTGATTCGCACCGGCTCCGATCGCGCGACAGTCGAAGGGGTATTTGACATCGCCGATCGAAAAGAGATCGCCTCGCTGCTCGACGAGCGCGGCATCGATGCCGACGAGCCTCTCATCGTCCTCAAGCGGGAGATTGTCGCGAGCGGCCGCACGCGCGCGTGGGTGAATGGTTGCGCGGTGAGCGCCGCCGTCCTCGCCGAGATCGGGCGTCATCTCGTGAACTTGCACGGCCAGCACGAAGCCCAGACACTGCTCGACACCGAGTCCCAGCGACACATTCTCGACGTCTTCGCCGGTGCGACCGCCGTCGCCGCGGAGACGCACGCGGCGTACGAAGATCTCGCCGGCGTGCGGCGCGAGATCGCCGATCTTCATCGTCGTAAGGCAGACGCCGAGCGCCGCGCGGATTACCTTCGCCACGTCTCGAAAGAGATCGACGCGGCGAAGCTCGTCGAGGGTGAGGACACGCGGCTCGAGGATGAAGCGCGCCGGCTGGAGAACGCGGAGGAGCTGCGTTCGTTGGCGTCGGGCATCGCCTCGTCCATCGACGGGGAAGACGAGGCCGTCCTCACCATCCTCGGCGGCGTCGAGCGACAGCTGTCGGCGATCCAGCGGATCGATCCGACACTAACACGGCTTCAGGAGCTGTACGACGCGGCGTACTACAATCTCGA
>DATEHJ010000351.1:0-2654 GCA_035279645.1 Gemmatimonadaceae bacterium | reverse complement strand
GTTCAGCCCGGCGCAGATCTTCCAGGTCGATCACCAGTCGGGGACGCAGCGGTTCATCGGGTCGAGCGACGCCACCTGGCGCCCGCTGGACTGGATGCAGAACAATGGGTCCGTCGGCCTCGATCTGTCGAACATCGACGGTTATCAGATTTGTCGCTTCAACGAGTGTCCCAACTCCGGCACTCGACGCCAGGGTACCGTCAGCGCCTCGCATGACAATCTTCGCAACCTCTCCGCGAAGCTCGTGAGCAATCTGACATGGAACCCACGTTCCGACTTGAACGTCAAGACGACGCTCGGGTCCGACTACACGAACCAGGAGCACGACGCCGTCAGCAGCAACGGCTCCAATCTGCCGCCGGGCGCGCAGAACGTGGGCCAAGCGGCCACGCGCAGCGGCTCGAACACGCTGCAGACCGTCGACAAGACGTGGGGACTTTATGCGCAGGAGCAGGCGTCGTATCGCGATCGCATGTTCCTCATCGTCGCGGCGCGCTCCGACCAGAACAGCTCGTTCGGTACGAATTTCCAGCATGTGCTTTACCCGAAGGTCAGCCTCTCGTGGATCGTGTCTGACGAGAATTTCTTTCCGCATTACGATTGGTTGAACTCGTTCAGGCTTCGGTCGGCGTATGGTGCATCCGGCGTGCAGCCCGGCGGCACGGTCGCCTTGCAGACGTTCAATGCGTCGACGGCTAACATTGCTCTTTCCACTCCGGGATCGACGTCGGCTACGGATACCCCGGGCCTCATCGCGAGCGCGCTGGGCAACGCCGATCTCCGTCCCGAGCGGTCGGCGGAATGGGAGGGCGGCTTCGAGTCGAGCGTCTTTAGTAGCCGCCTGCACCTCGACTTCACCTACTACAACAAGAAGACGCACGACGCGATCATCAGCCAGCCGATCGCGGCGTCGTCGGGTGCGTCGAGCCTCTCGGTGCTCCGCAACCTGGCCTCGGTCCAGAGCTCGGGGCTCGAGTTCAACGTGAACACGACGGTGATCGACCGCCGGCAGTTCGGCTGGGACATCACCGCCGCCGCGTCGCACAACAGCGGCAAGATCCTCGGCCTCGGCATCGACCCGACCACGGGCAAGCCGCTCGGCAACATCGGCACCGGCACGAACAAGGACTCGATCGGCTTCCCGGTCGACGGGCAGTTCAACCGGCCGTACACGTTCAAGGACGCGAACGGCGACGGCATCATCACGCCGGACGAAGTGCAGGTGACGCCGAGCAACGCGCCGGGCACGGCGAACGGCTTCGTGTACATGGGCTACGGCGTGCCGCGCGACATCGTCTCGATCACCAACGGGATCGATCTGTTCAGCCGCAAGCTGCGCATCACCGTCCTCACCGACTACAAGGGCGGCTACGTCCTCAACAACAACACCAGCTCGTTCTACGCGACGAACTTCGCGACCTGGTATTCAGAGAATCTCAAGAGCACGCCGTTGTGGGACCAGGCGCGCAACGTGGCCTTCTCGAGCGCCGAGAACCCGAGCACGTCGTTCGGCTACTTCGAGAGCGGCCAGTTCTGGAAGCTGCGCGAGGTATCGGCGGCGCTGACGCTGCCGCAGACGGTGGCGCGGCACATCCGCGCCCGCGACGCGCAGCTCGTGTTCGAAGCGCGCAACCTGCACACCTGGACGCCGTACACGGGCATCGACCCGGAATCGAATTACAGCACCGGCGACGTCCAGACCGACTTCTCGACCACGGCGCCCCGGACGTACTACATCCTCCGCGCCAACCTCCACTTCTAAACCGCCCTCGGGGACGATTGCATATGCTGAGACTCACCCATCGCGCGCGAGGAGCGGTTGCCGCCACGGCGGTAGCCGTGGGGGCCCTGCTCCTCGGCGCTTGTGATCCGAAAGAGGAGCTGCTGTCGCCACAGCAGCCCGGCGTCATCGATCCGTCGGCCGTCGGCAACTCGACGGCGGCGGACGCGCTGTACGCCGGCGCGCTCGGGCGCTGGAAGAATTCGATGAACGGCAACGGCAACAACACCGAAGCGCTGTGGAACTGGGAAGCGCTGTTTACCGACGAGCTCCGGTCGGCCGACACCTTCTCGCAGCGCAACGACGCCGATCAGCGCAACCTGCAGACCAATGACAGCGTGCTTCGGCCGATCTACAATAACGCCCAGCAGGCGCGCGGCCGGGCGCGCGACGCGATCAACGCGCTGCTCACCTATGACACGTCGCCGGCCGGGCAGCAGCACGTCGGCGAGTTGTATCTCATGATGGGTTACATCGAGATGGAGATGTCGCAAGCCTTCTGCAACGGCATCCCTTTTGGCGAGACGGTAGATGGACAGCCGGTGTACACCGAACCGCTCGCCGACGCTGATGGATCGAAGCTCGCCATTGCGCGGTTCGACACGGCGCTCACCTATCTCACCGGTACGGACGCCGGCACGGCAAACATCAAGAATGCCGTCCTGGTTTCGAAGGCTCGGGCGCAGGTCGACCTTGGCGACTTCACCGGCGCGGCGGCGACCGTGGCCTCGGTGCCGACGAACTTCCAGTACACGTTCGACTATTCCCAGACCACCTTCGACAACGAGTGGTGGATCATGGGAACGAGCGTGAAGCGCTACAACCCGGGCGATAGCGTCGACGCCGCGGGCCAGATCTTCAACGCGATTCCGTT
>DATEHJ010000350.1:0-3970 GCA_035279645.1 Gemmatimonadaceae bacterium | reverse complement strand
CACGTGACGGGGGTCGTGACGCGGCGCACGCGCCTAACGACGTGGCTCGGCGTCGTTCCGCACTGGCTCTACTTCCAATGGTTGTACGACCGCCCCGACGCGTGGCTGTGGGTGAATCTCATTCTGCCCGGAATCGCGGTCCTCGCCGCATGCGCGGGTCTGATCCTCGGCGCCGCCCAGCTCGGCAGGCGGCGCGTGAGTCCGTATCGCGGGGTTGCACGCTGGCATCACCTCGCCGGCGCCGCGTGTGGCGTCGTCGTGCTGACGTGGTCTTTCAGCGGGCTGCTGCTCGTGCTCGGTCCGGACAACACGCCGCGTCCCAGCCAGTTGGCGCTCGCGCGGGGAGGAGAGATGCAATGGGATCGATTTCCTTTGAGCGAAGCGGCCGCGCTGGTGGCGGTTCAGCGTATCGCGCCCGCCGCACAGCCGCGCGCGATCGACGCCACCGCGAGCGACGGCAGCTCGGGTTACCTGTTCCACCTAACGAGTGAGCGAGACGTCTGGGTAGACGCGCGCACCGGTACGGCACGCTCTCAACTCGACTCCGCCGCCGTCATCGCTGTTGCTCGGCGAGTGCTACCGAGCGCCCACGTCGCTCGTTTTGACCGGTTGACATCCTACGACGCGTACTACTACGCGCGTCCGCATCGCGAAATGCATCTCCCCGTTTGGCGCGTCCAGTACGATGACCCTCGCCACTCCGTGCTGTACCTCGACGCCACGAGTGGCGAGCCGACAGGTTTCGTCGATGACGACTTTCGCTGCTGGCGCTGGGTGCGCGACGGGTTGCACAGCATCGACTTTCCCGGGATCAACGGGAAGCGGCCGCTCTGGGATGTCATCGTCTGGCTGCTCCTGTTCGCCGGAACAATCTCAGCGTCAACTGGCGTGTGGCTTGCCCTGCGGCGCGTTAGGCGTCTACTCCTCCCGTAAAGCCACCACCGGATCAACCTTGGTCGCCCGCAATGCTGGCACGAGCGTCGCCACGAGCGCGATCGCTGCGAGCAGGAACGACACTCCGGCGAACGTCGCGGGATCGGTGGGCCTGACTGAGTACAATTGCGCCGCTAGCAACCGAGTCAACGCGAACGCACCCACCAGGCCAATCACGATGCCGATCAGGGCGAGCACCATCCCCTGGCCGATCACGAGACGCAACACGGCAGCACGCGCCGCGCCCAGCGCCATGCGAATGCCGAGCTCGCGCGACCGCTGTGTCACCGAGTAGGCGAGCACGCCATAGATGCCGATCGACGCCAGCACGAGCGCGATCGCCGAGAACGCACCGAGCAGAATCATCGATAGACGCCGCTGGCCAAGAGAGCTCTCCAGCAGATCGTCCATGCTCCTCACGTTCGAGAGCGGAACGTCCCTGTCGACCGTATGAATCGCGTCGCGCACGGAACGCGTCATCAGGAGCGGATCGCCGGACGTTCGCACGCCAATGGACATCGCGTTAAAGCCGCCGCGTTGCGCGTCGGCCAGATACACCTGAATGCGCGGCTTGGCGTCCAACGCCTCGTGCATCGTGTGTCCGACGACTCCAACGACGTCGAGGTACTGGGGGTTCTTCGCCCTGGTGCCGTCGAAGGTGATGCGCTTGCCGATGGGGTTCTGGTTAGGGAAGTACTTCTTGACGAACTCATCGTCGATGACGACGACGCGCTGCGAGCCGCGCGTGTCCTGTGAAGTGAACTCTCGCCCCAGAAGCAGCGGAATACGCATCGTACGGAAGAAGCCCACGGTCACGACGCGAATGTCGCCCCACGGCCCCGGCTCGTTAGGCCCCGTCTGCACACCTTCGATCTCGAAGCTCCCCGTCGACCAGTCATCGGTGAAAGGCATCGTCGACGTCCCGCCGGCGGCGAGTACGCCGGGCACCTGCTGCATCCGCTCGATCATGCTCGCATACACCTGCTGGCGCAGCGTGTCGCTCGGGTATTTCGCGTTAGGCAAGGCGATGTCGAAGGTGAGCAACCGGTCCGGGTCGAAGCCCGGCTTCACCCGTTGCAGCTTGGCGACGCTCTCGATCAGGAGTCCTGCCCCGATCAGCAGCGTCAATGCGAGCGCGACCTCGCCGACGACGAGAACGCGGCGCAGCAGGCGTCCGGAGACGTCGGCCGCACCGGTCCGCCCGCCTTCCTTCAGCGTTTCATGAAGATTTGCCCGTGAAGATTGGAGCGCCGGCACGACGCCGAAGAGCAGCCCGGTAAACACCGAGAGGCCAAGGGTGAACGCCAACACCGAGCCGTCGATGCTCAGCTCGTTGGCACGCGGAATGTTCGGGACGATCGCGACGAGGGACCGAATACTCCAAGACGCGATGCCTAGTCCGAGCAGCCCCCCGGCCAGCGCAAGGATCACGCTCTCCATCAACAACTGTCTGACGAGCACCCAGCGATCGGCGCCTAACGCCGTGCGAATCGCGACTTCCTTCTGCCGCGACGTCACGCGCGCGAGCAATAGGTTCGCGACGTTCGCGCACGCGATTAGCAGGACGAATCCAACGGCGCCAAGCAGCACCAGCAACGCTGGCCGAATCTTGCCGGTCGCAAGGTCGTTGAGCGTCTTCACCTTCAGCGTCCACTGCTGTCCCACGTAGGTCGGATACAGTCGGCGCACCTCTTCCGCATACGCGTGCATCTCTGCGTCCGCCTGCTTCGCCGAGACCTCGGGCTTGAGCCGCGCCGTGAGTTGGAGCCATTCGTTCGTGTAGTTCTGCGGCGTCATCTGCTTCAGATCGAGCGCGAGGGGCGTCCAGATGTCGGCCCGGCCATTGAAGAACGCCTTGAATCCCGCCGGCATGACGCCCAGGATCGTGTAGGTCTGCGAGTTGAGCTGCATCGTCTTGCCGATGACACCACGGTCCCCGCCGTAGATCCGCTTCCATAGTCCGTCGCTCAAGACGACGACCTGATTCTTCCCCGGCTCGTCCTCGTCTCGGCCGAACACTCGGCCGATCTGCGGCGCGACGCCGAAGACGCGGAAATAATCGCCGGAGACGCGGCTCGCTGGCACGCGCTCGGGGTCACCCGTTCCCGTTAGGTTCGCGTTCCAGCCGGTCTCGACGGCTACCGCATCGAAGCTTTTGGTCTTGTCGCGATAGTCTCGGAATCCCACCGCCGAGACCGGCGCCTCGAGGTTGTTCAGCGCCTTGGACTGGTAAAAGTGATTGATCGTGACCAGTCGATCGGGTTGCCGATAGTCGAGTGGCTGCAGCAACACCGTGTTGACGACGCTGAAAATCGCCGTGTTGGCGCCGATGCCGAGACCGAGCGTGAGCACCACGACGGTCGTGAACCCGGGGCTCTTCAGCAGTCGGCGGATGGAGTATCGAATGTCGCGCACGGGAACCTAGTGGCTAGAGGCTGGTGACTAGTGGCTAGTGGCAACTGACTAGTCACAAGCCACTAGTCAGTTGCCACTAGGCTTTCGACAGCTTGGGGGTGACTTCGGTTGGTATCAAGGGGTCGCGAATTGTATGAATCGATTGGCCTTACTGGCCGGTTTCGCGGCGGCTGGCTGTTCCTCCCCGGGGCCCGTGCCCGCCGCGGCGATCGCGATCACGCACGTTAGCGTCGTCGACGTCGCCAGCGGGCGCTTGCGCTCCGATGCAACGGTCGTCGTCCGGGGCAACCGCATCGCCAGCATCGGCGCCGATTCGGCACCGGCCGACGCGCGCGTCGTCGACGGACGAGGAAAGTTTCTGATCCCCGGTCTGTGGGACATGCACGTCCACGCTGCGTGGCCAAACATGGCCGACCCGGTCGCCGAGCTGTTCGTCGCCAATGGCGTTACTGGCGTGCGCGACATGTGGGGCGACCCAGGTGTCATCCGCGATTGGCGCTCGCACGTCGCCGAGCGCGACGGCCGGCATCCGCGCATCGTCGCCGCCGGCAATCTCGTCGACGGGCCGGAGCCGGTGTGGCCGAACTCGATCCGCGTCGCCAACGCCGATGAGGCGCGAAAC
>DATEHJ010000349.1:0-2011 GCA_035279645.1 Gemmatimonadaceae bacterium | reverse complement strand
CAGAGCGCGATGCGGCCCGGGCCGTCGCCATGCTTGAGTTCAGTGACTACTAAACAGGGCTGGCTCGCGCCGTTGACGAATAGACGCGCGGTCGTGCCCGACACCACGATCTTCATCGGTGTCCACGTGCCCGGCACGAGGTCCGCATAGGATTCGTACACGCCCGGGCTTTCCTTGCGGAGCCGGTCCCACGGGTAATCCGGGTGCGAGACGTACTGCACCGAGTGATTCCGTCGCAACTGATCGTCGGCGCGGCCGTTGGTTGGTCGGAGATAGAAGACTTCTGACCATTCACCGTGCTCGCCGGTGCGGAAGGCGATGCCGATGAAGCCCCGCGAATCGGCCGACGCGCCGGCCCGCGGCGCACCCGCGACGTCGACGTCGATCGTGCCATCCTTGAATTGGTTCCCGGCGAGGATCGCCAACATGTCCTGATCCTGGCCGTTCATCTCCGCCGACGCGACGAGCTTGATCGCACGCCGTCCGCGGTAGTCGACGATCGAGGTTCTGCCGTTGAGAACTTGCGAAAAGCGGGCGGAGTCTGGCTGGATCACCACCGCCTTGCGCGGCGGGCGGTGGCCGGCGGCCGAGCTGAGAACGACGCCGGTGCCGAGGAGGGCGATGGCGTGAAAGGGTCGCATGATCATGAGGTCTCCTTGCGCGGTCAATGCACTGGCGACGACACACACAATCGCAATCGGACGAAATTGCGCGAGCTGGAAGTGATGAGCCGCCACGATCAGGGGACGGCGTGGCCCCAATCCGTCGCACGGTTCCGGAGTCCCCGGGAAGATCCAAACGTTGCCACCGTGATGACTCGAGCCCATGTTCTCGGCGGTTCGCCCACTTCTCTTGAGACAACCGTGAAGCGATTCTCGTTGCCGTTGATCGCTGCCCTCGTAGCACACGCGGCCGCGGCGCAGAGCGCGCCCCACGCCCAAGCGCAGCCGCGAATCCTGGGCGACCTCGTCGACGTGAGCGAGGACTTCCAGACGCCGGACAACGTGCACTTCGTCGGCCGCCGCGTCACCCAGTTCGATCCCGCGACCGGAGCGGGCCTCTTGCAATGGGAGCGCTACGTACTTCAGCCGACCTTCTCCTTCAACAAGATGGACGTGGGCTACGTGCGCGCGGGATCGAACGAGTTCCCCGGCACCGAGTACGACCGCGATCCGATTCTCCCGTTCGAGATCACCTTTGTCTCGCCGCGCACGGTACGGCTCCGTCTCTTCACGCGCGAGCTGCCGCCCGACGATCGGCGCGACACCGACTCGCTTATGCTCGCGGGCCCGGTTCCGTCGGATCGCTCGTGGAGAGTGGAGTCGAGTGACAGCCTTGTCCGGTACCGCGGCAGCTTTGGTGAGCTCCGGCTGGTGAGGAACCCATGGCACATCGAGCTCTACGACGCTGCCGGCTCACTGCTCACGCGCACGCAATCGCTCGGCGATCCTGCGTCCTTCCAGCCCTACACGCCCTTCTCCTTCGTTCGCCGCGCGCGCGACGTCAGCCACGTCAGCGCGGCGACCTTCGAGCTCCAGCATGACGAGAAGATCTTCGGCACGGGCGAGTCGTTCACGCGCCTCGACAAGCGCGGGCAGAAGCTGGTGATGTATCTGCGCGACGGCCAAGGAGTCCAAAACTATCGACAATACAAGGCCGTGCCCTTCTTCCTGAGTAACAAGGGGTACGGCGTCTTCGCGCACACGAGCACCCCCGTCACCTTCGACTTCGGCCACGACTTCGATCAGCATACTGTTATCTATTCGGGCGACGACGTCATCGACCTTTTTCTTTTTGTCGGAAATCCGAAGGACATTCTCAGCGAGTACACGGCCCTTACAGGTCGTAGTCCGGTGCCGCCGCTCTGGTCGTTCGGCCTCTGGATGAGCCGCATCACGTACAAATCGGAAGCCGAAGTGCGGCAGGTGGCGACGAAGTTGCGCGAGTACCGCATTCCCACCGACGTGCTGCACCTCGACACTGGTTGGTTCGAGACTGACTGGCAGAGCAA
>DATEHJ010000348.1:0-4752 GCA_035279645.1 Gemmatimonadaceae bacterium | reverse complement strand
GCGGGCCGACGCGCGCGAGCGCGCTTACGACGTGTTCGACGCCCAGCTCCGTGCACCTAACGAGGTTATGCTCGTCGCCGAATCGGGCGACGAAGTCCTCGGCATCCTGCGCTGCGTCGAGACGTTCAACACGCCGCTGCTGCACCCGGAACGATACTGCTATGTCTCCTCGGTTTACGTGCGGCCGCGTTCGCGGCGCCGCGGTGTCCTTACCGCCTTGCTCGCTCACGCCGAGGCGTGGTGCGCGGAGCGAGGGCTGACGGAGCTGCGGCTGCATAACGTGCCGGGCGGCAACGCCAGCGCCGCGTGGAGCGCCGTCGGTTTCGCAGTCGTTGAAGAGGTCAGACGAAAGGGACTCGCGGACTAGGTCTCGACGGCCCTCGCTCCCAAGACCCAAGCCCCTTGCCATTCGTTACCATCTCGCGTATGTACGGCGCCGCCGGCTCGGAAATCGCCGAGCGCGTCGCGCGTGCCCTCGGCTGGTCGCTCTTCGACAACGCCGTGATCGACGCTGTTGCCGAGCGCACCGGCCTAACGAGGGCGGAGGTGACCGCGCGTGACGAGCGCATTCCGTCGATGGTCGAGCGGCTCGCCGCCGCCCTCTCGCTCGGCACACCGGAATCGATGCCGGCGATTCCCGAGGCGCCGGTGATGATGACCGAGGAGCGCGTCGTCGAGATCACGCGTCGCGTCATCGAGGAAGCGGTGCAGCAGGGTCCGGCGGTGTTCGTCGGGCGCGGTGCGCAGTGCCTGCTCGCGAATCGAGGCGACTCGCTGCATGTGTTCTGCTACGCTTCGCGCGCCAAGCTCATCGAAGGCGCGATCACACGACTCCACGTGCCGCCCAAGGACGCCGAGCGTGTCGTCGCCGAGATGAACCGCAATCGAGAACTCTATGTCAAACGTCACTTCAATCGCGAGTGGCGCGACGTCACGAATTATCACCTGTGCATCGACACCGGCTGGCTAGGCCTGGACAGCGCCGCGGGTCTGGTCGTGGACCTCGCCAGAAAGACGTTGTTATAGCCTCGCCGCGGACGACTTACCGCTCGACTCCCCCTCGACGTCGATCTGCGCCAGCGGCCGCATCGAGATCCCCGGTAGCGCGTTTGGCGACCGAAACGCCCATATCGCATAGCACAGCATCAGTGCGCCCCCACCGCCGATTGCCCACGCCACACCGAACGCCCGCGCCACGGCTCCAGCCACGAACGATCCCGCGACCTGCGAGAGGCCGACGACGATGAACGAGTAGGCGGCCATGATGCGCCCTCGCAACTCGTCAGGCACGAGATGCTGAAGAATCGCATTCGCCTGCGCGCTGTTCACGATCATCGCGAACCCGATCAGCAGCAACAGCGGATACGCCAGCCTGGGCGAGCGAACGAAGGCGAACAAGATGAGTAAACTCGCAAACGCAAACGACGCGCGCGACAGGATGAACCGGCGCGGCAGCCGGTCGCCGACCGCCGCGAGCGTCAGAGCGCCGGCGAGCCCGCCGATGCCGACGCAGGCGAGCAAAAGCCCGTAACCGCTCGCGTCGAGCCCGAGCCGGTCGACCGCGACGACGGGCATCAGCGTCAGGTACGGCACCCCCATCACGGAGTACACGGTGACGATGCCGATCACCCCCGCCACCGAAGGCGTGTTCCGCATGAAGCGCACGCCCTCCACGATGCCCTCGAGCGGCGATGCGCGATGCTCAACCGGCACCCACGCCGGCAGCTGAATCAGAAAGAGCCCGATCAGCACGGCGACGTAGCTGAGCGCGTTCACTCCGAAACACCAAGCGATCCCCAGCTTCGCGATGACGATCGCGGCCGCTGCTGGGCCCACGATGCGCGCGAGATTGAACCCGCTCGAGTTGAGCGCGATCGCACCGGGCAGCTCGTCACGCCCGACCAGCTCGATCACCAGCGACTGGCGCGCCGGGATTTCGATCGAGCTGATCAAGCCGTTGATCGTCGCCAGCGCGATCAGCCAGTGAATCGTGATGTGGTTCGTCCACGCCAGCACCCAGAGGGACGTCGCCTGAATCGCGAACAGCGTCTGGCAAATCGTCACCAGTCGAAGCTTGTTCGCGCGATCGACGAGCACACCCGCGTAGAGCGAGAAAACCAGAATGGGGAGCGACTGTGAGGCGGCAACGAGCCCGACGAGGAAGGCGTTGCGTGTTAGCGCGAACGCCAGCCATCCCTCGGCCATCGCCTGCATCCAGGTACCGATGAGCGAAAGCGTCTGCCCCGACCAGAACAACAGAAAGTTGCGATGCCGGAGCGAGCGGAATGGGTTGACGCTGGAGCTCATTCGCCCGAGCAATCTAAAGCGAATCACGGCACTCGACGCATCATGCACCGTGACTTCCGCGGTGTCGCCGCGTATGCTTTGAGGGGAGGCTCGCAATGCGATTCCATACCTACACGAAGTTCAGTCCGGAGATGGCCGATGCGGTCGATCTCCAGTCGCTGCTCGACAAACTGGCTGACTTTCTCCTGCAATCCGGGTTTGCCGGCGGCAAGAATCAACAGCCCTACTACGGCTGGGACTTCGGCGACGACGGCGATCGATCCCTCGAGGCGCTGAAGCAGGCAATTCTCAACGCCCTGATCGAAAGCGGTCAGTTCACCCCCGAGATGCTCGAGGCGCTCCGCGGTGAGGGCGACGAAGAGGGACAAGCCAAGCTTGCGAAGCTGCTCGATGAGCTCGTCCAGCGGCTCGTCAACGAGGGCTATCTCTCGATGGACGCGCCTCCACAGGTGCCCGCCGGCCATCAACCCCTCGAAGGCCCGGGAAGTCTGGCCAAGGCGGCCGCGCGCGACGTTCAGTTCAATCTCACCGACAAGGGAATCGACTTCCTCGGCTACAAAACGCTGCGCGGGCTGCTCGGATCGTTAGGCAAGTCGAGCTTCGGTAGCCACGACACGCAGTACCTGGCGACGGGGATCGAAGCGGACGGCTACAGCAAGCCGTACGAGTTCGGCGACGTCCTCAACCTCGACGTCAACGAGACGCTCAAGAGCTCACTCGCGCGCACCGGAAAGATCGAAGTCCCGATGGACCTCGACTACCAGGACCTCATGGTGCGTCAGGCCGAGTATCGCTCGTCCTGTGCGACGGTGTTGATGCTCGACTGCTCGCACTCGATGATCCTGTATGGCGAGGATCGCTTTACGCCGGCGAAGAAGGTCGCCCTCGCGCTCACGCATCTCATTCGCACGCAGTTCCCAGGGGATTCGCTCAAGGTCATCCTCTTTCACGATTCTGCGGAGGAGATCCCGCTCGGCGCGCTCGCCACGGCGCAGGTGGGTCCGTATCACACGAACACCGCCGAGGGATTGAAGCTCGCTCGCCGCCTGCTCCTCGCGCAAAAGAAGGACATGCGGCAGATCATCATGATCACCGACGGCAAGCCGAGCGCGTTGACGATGCCGAATGGGCAGATTTACAAGAACTCGTTCGGTCTCGACGCGACCGTGATCGCCCAAACCTTGCGTGAGGTCGCGAATTGCCGGCGCAGCGGCATCATGATCAACACCTTCATGCTCGCGCGTGACCGCTCGCTCGTCGATTTCGTGAAGCGCGTCTCCGAGATCAGCCGCGGCAAGGCCTACTTCACGACGACGATGACGCTCGGCCAGTTCATCCTGATGGACTTCTTGAAGCGAAAGACGCGAAAGGTGAGTTAGGGTTACAACTCGCGATTCAGTATCCTTCGCAGCACCGTCGAGTCCAGGTTCCCGCCGCAAAACACCACCGCCACGCGCCTGCCCGTTAGGCGCTCGCGCAGCTTCGCGGCACCCATCACGCCCATCGCGCCCGCTCCTTCGACCACGTTGTGCGTCGCCGAGAGGATGGTGCGAACTCCTTCCGCAATTTCGGCGTCGGTGACGGTCACGAACCCCGCCAACCCTTCGAGGAGCGCCGGGAAGGTGAGCTCGTACGTCGAGCGCGTCGCGACGCCTTCGGCGAACGTGTTGGCCCGATCCGTTGTGCGGGGTGTGCGCGCGTGCCAGGAGTCGTGTTGCGCCGAGGCGCCGGTCGCTTGAACACCGTATACCTCCACCTCCGGCGCGAGGCGTTTGGCGACGGTCAATGCGCCAACTGCCTGCGATCCACCGCCGATGGCGAGGACGATGGCGTCGAGGCCGCCCACGGCTGCTCTCGCTTGCTCCAGGATTTCGAGCGTCATCGTTCCCGCGCCGGCGATGATGCGAGGGTCATTCGTCGAGTGCGCGCGGACGCGTCCCTCCTCCCGCACGATGCGCTCCATCGCGTGGACGCACTCGTCGTAGTCACGCCCCTCTTCCACCAGTGTCGCGCCCCAAGCGCGCATCGACGCATTCTTTTCGGGGTTGTTCCCGCGCGGAACGCAGATCGTTGCCGTCGTGCCTACCAGCGTCGCTCCGTATGCGATGCCCTGCCCGTGGTTCCCAGTCGACGCGGCGACGATTCCGCGCGCGCGCTCACCAGGCGAGAGTGCCGTCGTGAACGAGAGCCCATTGCGCACCTTGAACGAACCGGTAGGCTGATGGTTCTCATGTTTGACGAAGAGCGACAATCCGGTCGCCGCGTTCAGCAGCGGATAGCGTCGAAGCGGTGTCGGCGTGAGGTATTGCGCGAGCCGGTCGCGCGCACGCTGCACGTCATCGAACGTGATGGGCCAGGTGGTGGGTGCAGTAGCGGTCATACGCCGAGAGAGTCTAAGGGCTAGGTACGGAGGCGGGCGTCGCGCGCGAGGCTTCACGCTCCCTG
>DATEHJ010000347.1:0-6366 GCA_035279645.1 Gemmatimonadaceae bacterium | reverse complement strand
AGCGGATCTTCGTAGGGCGACCCGCGTCCGTCCACGTACGGATCTCTTATCGGACACCGGAGCCCGACGTCATGCGGCGGCTCCAGGTCGCGTTCGTGCGGGAAGCGATGATTCGCGCCGACTACGTAAAGGAGTCGGGGGATTTCTCGACACGCCGCGTCGAACCGCACGCGATGCTCATCAGCTGGCCGGCGTGGTATCTGCTCGGCTTCGACCACCTGCGCCGAGAGCCGCGGATGTTCCGTTTCGACCGCTTTCGCAACGTCGAGGTGGAGGACGTGGGCTCGTTCAGAGCCCGACCGCGCGAGATTGCCGCTCTGGTACTCGGCGAGCACGGCGCACGGATGGAGCCGGTCTAACGTCGCTCACGGGCAGCTCGCCGTCGGCGCCACACCCAGGTTGACGAAACTCGTAATCGAAGCGTCGACAACGGACGTCGCCGTGACCTTCACTGTCCCGCCCGACTTCGTGCACTGTGCTGTGACGATGCCATTTGCGTCGACGCTCGCGAGCGTTGCGTCGCTCACTTGCCAGGTCACGGCCCGCGACACGCCTGGGTCGGCGTCGAAGTGCGCGAGCAGGGTGGCCTGGGCACCGGGGTGGTCAAGGAAGTCACCGCCGACCACGGTCATCGCCCGCAGCGCCGGTGCGCCCGGCGCGAGCTCGAGCGTCACTGGCACAGTCGTCGTGTGGACGACGCAGCCGTCCGGCGTTACCGACACGTTCGCGACGGCTGCATCGCGATAGTACGTCCGGCTCAGCGTCACCGTGAACGTCCCGGTGACGTTGAAGGCGGCGTGGATATTGAGCGTATCGTCAACAACCGCGAACGCCTCAGTGCCATCGGACCGGCGCACCGTGGCGACCGTGCCGATCGCCTGCGCGACGCCGAATGGGTCGCGCACCTGCAAGTCGATGCCGGCAACCTGAACGATGACCCCGGGGGGCCCGCCGCCGCAGCCGTGCGGGGTGTCGGCGACACTACCGCTGCAGGCGACGACAACCACTGCGGAGAGCAGAGTGAAGCCGGCGAACCACTTTCCCATCCTTCACCTCGTCCTGAGTCCTGGCTGTAGCGCCAAACTCCATCGCGAGGACAGCGGTCACCGAACGGTTGTAACGTCTCCTGAGGGGTTGTCTTGGTTCTAGAGATAGATTCGATGCCGTCGCCTCATGCGCACCTTGCTCGAGCCCAATACGGAGTGAAGACGATGCCCGAAGCGCAGCAACTCAGTTCCGTAGCATTGGTCATCCGACAAAAGGAGCCCGCGAACCTCGAGACTCTCCTCGATCAAGTCGACTCGCATCTGACCCCGACGGATCTCTTCTACATTCGGAGTCACTTCCCCGCTCCGACGATCGATCCCGCATCGTACCGGCTGGTCATCGATGGCGCCGTCAGCAAGCCGTTGTCACTCACACTCGCCCAGCTCAAGAGCATGCCGTCAGCGACGCGGGCGGCGACGCTCGAATGCGCCGGCAACAGCCGCATCTTTCTGGTACCGCCGACCCACGGCACGCAGTGGGAGCTCGGCGCCGTCGGCAACGCTGAGTGGACCGGCGTGCCATTGCCGGCGCTGCTCGAGCGAGCCGGGCTGGCGGCGGACGCCTGCGAGATCGTCCTCGAGGGAGCCGACCGGGGCGTGCCTAACGAGCAGCCCGCCCCGCCTCCCGAGGCGATCTCCTTTGCGCGCAGCCTGCCGCGGGACAAGGCGCTGCAGAGCGAGGTGCTCGTCGCCTACATGATGAACGGCCGTGACCTCCCGCTGCATCACGGTTATCCGGTGCGTGCCGTCGTTCCCGGCTACTACGGGATGGCGTCGATCAAATGGCTCACGCGCATCCAGGCCGTGCGAGAGCCATTTAACGGTTACTGGCAGACCTCGCAGTACGCTTTCTGGGATCGGAGCGACGGAAGGCCAGTGCGCCGGCCGTTGGGCGCGATGCGCCTCAAGTCGGAGATCATTCGGCCGCGCGTGTTCGAGACGATCGAGCCTAACGATACGTACACTGTCGTCGGCCTCGCCTGGGCGGGCGATACCGACGTCGAGGACGTTTCGGTTAGCACCGACGGCGGCCAGACTTGGTCGTTGGCGACGTTCCTCGATCCCGCGCGACGGTACGTCTGGCGACGCTGGACCTTCGACTGGCACACGCCAGAGACGCCGGGGCGCTACACCCTCCTCGCGCGGGCAACGGGCGCAGACGGCAGTCGCCAACCCGAACGGCATGATCCGAACAATGGCAACTACGTCATCGACCACACGCTGCCGATCGAGGTGGTTGTCGGAGACGGTTGAGGTCAGAAGGGCCGCTGAATCACTGAGGTATCTCGTACCAAGGCCACTTTGTAGAGTGCGCCTAGGTGTGCAACTAGCCGTGCAGTGCGACCATCGGATCGACCCGGATCGCGCGACGCGCCGGAAGGTAGCATCCCGCCAGCGCCACGAGCGTGAGCAGCGCGGTCGCTGCTCCGAAGCTCACCGGATCCGTGAAGCGCACGCCGACAAGAAGACCGGCCATCCCCCGCGACACGAGCACCGCTCCGACCAACCCAACGGCCGCACCGACGGCGACGAGTCTCACCGCTTGTCGCATCACCATGCTCATGACGTCCGCGGGCCTGGCACCGAGCGCGATTCGGAGTCCGAACTCGTGCGCGTGCTCGCTCACCATGCACGACATCACACCGTAGATGCCGAGCGCGGCGAGAAACAAGGCGGTGACCGCGAACATCGCGATGAGCTTCATCGAGAATCGACGGATGGCGAGCGACGCCGAGATGGTCTCATCCAACGTCTGCGCGCCGAACACCGGGAGCGCTGAGTTGACCGCCTGCACCTCGTCACGCTCTGCACGCGCGATCGCGCCCGTCTCGAGGCGGCCCCGCAGAAAGATCGCGAGATGCTTTCCCTGCTGTTGATAAAGACTCGCAAATAAATGAGGAGTGCTCGCCGCCTCGAGCGACTCGGTGCGCGCGTCGGCGACGATGCCGACAATCGTCGTCCAGGCCGTTGCTCGGCGCGACAGCTTCAGGCGCTTGCCTAACGCGTCCTGGTTCGGCCAGTACGTTCGCGCCATGCTCTCGTTGATCACGGCTACCGGCGGGCTCGAGTCGATGTCGAACTCGTCGAGCAATCGACCCCGCACGAGTGTCATACCGAGTACGTGAAAGTACTCCGGTGTTACCTCCGAGCCGGTGACAAAGAGCGGCTGCTCCCCGTGGGACGCATCGCCCTCGAGGCGCACGCGCAAGACGGGTTGATCCTGCTGCGGATGATCCAACGGCACCGCCGCGCCGCTGCCGATTGCCACGCCTTCGACGCCTGGCAACGCGCGACTGCGACGGATCACCTCGCGCACGAACCGCGCTTCCGCTGCGACGTCGGGGTAGAGATCCTCGCCTGGCTCGTTTGGATACGGCAATCGCGTGCGGACCATCGTTACGTTCCGTGGATTGAAGCCGAGCGGCGCATTGACCATCTCCCAGAAGCTTCGCGCGAGAAGGCCGCCCGCGGTCATCAGCACGAGCGAGAGCGCGAATTCCGCGACGACGAGGAGATGGCGCGTCCGCTTCTGTTCTTTCGAGCTCGTCGAGCCGCGTCCCTCGAGCTTCAACACGCGAATCACATCCAGTCCTCGAACGTGCAGCGCCGGTGCTAAGCCGAACACCGCGCCCGCGGCGAGGGAGGCGGCAAAGGCGAAACCCAGTACGCCCCAGTTGATCGAGATCGCATGGAGTCTCGGCACGCTCTCTGGAACGAGTCGCACAAATGAGCCTTTCGTGGCGAGCAGGATCGCGACGCCGATAACTCCACCCACCACCGAGAGCACGACGCTCTCGGTAAGGAGCTGTCGCATGAGTCGCGACGGCGCGCCGCCGAGCGCTAGACGCACCGCCATCTCACGGCCGCGCGTGCTTGCGCGGGCCAACAGGAGATTCGCGACGTTTGCGCACCCGATCAGCAGCACGAGCGCGACGGCACCGAACAAGAACAGCAACGGTTGGCGCACATCGCCGACGACGCTGTCTTTGAGTGGCACCAGCCGCACGCGCCAGTCACTCTGTGGCGGGTAGTCGCCGGGGAACTGACGGCGCAGCGCTTGAACGAGCGCGTCAATCCGCGATTGTGCTTCCGCGATCGTTAGGCCGGGCTTGACGCGAGCAATCGCTCCCTCGAACAGTGGGCTCCGCGCCTGGACCGAGGCCTCGCTGAGTGGGGCACCCGCGAACCCGAACGCCGGCCACACTTCCGTTGCCCGCTCGTCTCCAATTCGTGCTGGCGCATGAAATCCAGCTGGCATCACACCAACGATGCGATACGAGTCCGAGTCGAGCTGCACAATCCGGCCAAGAATGTTCGGATCGCCGCCGAACGCGCTCTTCCAGAGACCGTCGCTGATCACCGCTTGTTCATTGAACCCGGGTGTCCGATCCAAGGGATCGAATCCCGCGCCGCGCTGTGGCTTTACGCCAAGCACGGTGAAGTACGTCGGTGCGGCAATCAGCAGTTTGACGCGTTGAGGGTGAGCAAGGCCGGTGAGATTATTGTTGTCGAACCAGAACGGCGAGACGGACTCGAAGACGCCGGAGCGCTCGAGGTCGCGCCACTCCGGAGTCGACATCCCGACGTCGCGGGCGCCGAGGCCGACGAGATCATCCTCGATGCGCACGAGCGCCTCGGCGTGCGGATACGGCAACGGATGCAGGAGCGTCGCGTCGATGACGCTGTAGATCGCCGTCGTCGCGCCGATGCCTAACGCGATAGTGAGTATGGCGACCGAAGCGAATCCGGGCGCCTTACGCAGCAGGCGCAGCGCGAATCGCACGTCCTGGGCGAGCCGCTCGGCCCCCATCGCGCCGCTCCCCCACTCGTCCCTCGAGATTTCCTGAACGAGACCGGCATTGCCGAACTCCCGCCGCGCATTGGCTGCGGCCTCCCGTGGCGACTCGCCCCGCGCCACGCGATCCGCTTCGGCCATCTCGAGGTGCGCCGCGAGCTCGTCAGCCAGTTCGTTGGTCTTCCGCTCGCGTATCCACGGCAGCCATTCGAGAAGGCTCATGGCGTTCCCTCTCCGTCAGCTGCGGGCGGAAGCATGAGCGACGCAATCGCCTCGGAGAGCTGCTCCCACTTCGATCGCTCGGCGGTGAGCCGCGCGCGCCCTTTCGCCGTGAGACGATACATCCGTACGCGTCGGTTGTTGTCCGAGACGCCCCACTCCGTGGAGATCGCGCGTTGGCGCACCAAGCGCTGCAACGCGGGATACAGCGATCCGGTTTCCACCTGCAACACGTTACGCGATTGGGAGCGAATCAGCTGGACGATGCCGTACCCGTGGCACGGCCCCCAGCGCAGCGCCTGGAGCACGATGAAATCGAGCGTCCCCTGCAGGAGCTCGATGCGAGACGTCGGCGGATTTCTGGATGGCATACGTACCGGCGACCTATGTAGACGCTCTACTTACCTGTATGTAGGGTGTCTACCATTCTCCGAACTGTCAAGGGTGAGCGGAAACTTACCGGATCCGAACACACCTTCGACGTCCAACCCGCGGCGTTTGCTGCTACCGTTCACAAACCACTCACCGTTCGCTCCGGATGCGACCGCGATGACGAAACTCCTCGGCGCAGCGATGGCCGCCGTGCTATCACTCGGCGTTCACGAAACGTTGGCGGCGCAAAGTGAGATATTTCTCAACATCAATCCGTCCTGGTCGCCCGATGGTCGCCAGCTGGTGTTCGAGAGCGAGCGGCACGCCGGCTCGAGCTCTCTCTACATCATCAATGCCGACGGCACGAATGAGCGGCGCCTCACGTGGACCAAAAGCTTCGATACGCACCCGTCGTGGTCGCCCGATGGCGAGACCATCGTGTTCGACTCGGATCGCGATGGCGTTTGGAATATTTATACCATTCATCCGGATGGCACTGGTGAGCGCCGCCTAACGTACCCGGGCCTCGCAAACGGCGTCGAGTTCGCTCGACATCCGAGCTGGTCGCCGGACGGTCGCCGCATCGCCTTCGACTCGGATCGAGACGGCGACCCCGAGATCTACGTGATGAACGCGGACGGCGCGGACGCGACGCGTCTGACGCGTTCACCGGGCCTCGACACCCATCCCGCGTGGTCTCCGGATGGCCGGCGTCTCATTTTTTCATCGTATCGCGCCGGCACGACCGGCGATGTCTGGATCATGAACGCCGATGGCAGCGATCAGCAGCCGCTCCTTCATCATCCCGCGAATGAGGGCGGCGCAAAGATCTCCCCTGACGGCCGCCGCATTGTGCTGTTTTCAGAGCGAGGAGCGCATCCGAGTCTCTTCTCGATGAGCGCCGACGGCTCCGGCCTTAGACAGCTCACGTCG
>DATEHJ010000346.1:0-4861 GCA_035279645.1 Gemmatimonadaceae bacterium | reverse complement strand
CGCAGCGTCACCGCGTTTGCTTTCGGGGCGTAGAGTTGAAAAGTGACGCCCCCGTTTGCGCCGACCACCGGCGAGTGCAGTGTATCGTTAGGTGTGCGCGGGCCGGGCTGGGCGCCCGCCACTCGCGCCGCACCGAGACAGAGTGCGAAAGCCGCGATCGTGTTACGAGCTACCATACCTGGCTCATAAGTCACCGTAGAACGAAGCGTTTGATGAGCACACCGATAACGCCGCCCAACAAAATCAGCGGCGTGGCGAGAAACAGGAGCCAGACCGTCATCAGCACGTACAGCAGCGCCTGATCTGGCCGGGCGGCGTCAGGATCCCGTCGCGCGGTCTTGAACATGGCAATGCAGACCAGCGCCGCTGTCGATGTGCAGCCAAACAAGAACGCAGGTAGGTTGTTGAAGACTACGGGAGGCGGCGAGACCACAGGTCAGATCGTTGGTGTCCATCCAGGCTCGTAGGTACGGCTCCACTTGGCCGAGGCGTCGGGATCGCCGACGATGTGGCCCGTCTTCGGATCGATGCGCAGCATGCGCCCGGTTTGATGCGCGATCGTCCCGAGGTGACAGAGCAGACCCGTCTTGGCGCCATCCTCGATCGGTGCGTTGAGCTTCACGCCCGTGCGCACGGCGTCGAGGAAGTTCTGCATGTGCACATACGTCAGCGCGTCGTCGCCGATGACGTTGACGCCATCGGTCGCCTGGGAGGCGAGTGTCCGCCTAACAACCTTGTTCTTCAGATCGCGGACCTCGAAGCCGTCCCGGTCGACAATGACGCTGCCGCCGGTCCCGAGGACGGCGGTGCCGCGCTCGCGGTCGTAGAGACGCAGCCCGTTACAGCTCTGCCCGTACCAGGCGATGATCTTGTCGCCGAACTCCCAGGTCGCGTCCTGCGCGTCGGGAAATTCCCAATCGTCCTGGAAATGAAAGCGCTTGCCGACGGACGACACGCTCGTCGGAAAGTCGACGCCGAGGAACCACCGTGCGACGTCGATCTCGTGCGTCCCGTTGTTGCAGATCTCGCCCGTGCCCCAGTGCGTGAACCAGTGCCAGTTGTAGTGGATGACGTTGTCGCGATACGGGGTGCGCGGCGCGGGGCCCTGCCAGAGCTCGTAGTCGAGATTCGCGGGGACGGGCGCCGGCTTTCCCTTGCCGATGCCGACGCGGGTGTTGGCGTACCAGCAGCGCGCGAGATACGGGGTCCCGATCTCGCCACGCCTAACGTGATCCAGCGCCTCGAGGAAATGCGGCCCCGAGCGCGCCTGAGTGCCCAACTGAATCTTTCGGTCGTACTTCCGCGCCGCTTCCATGAGGAGCTCGTCTTCGCGCGGATTGTGTCCGCTCGGCTTCTCGACGTAGACGTGTTTCCCCGCGTGCAGCGCGAGCAGCGTCATCGGCGCGTGCCAGTGGTCCGGGGTCGCAATGCTGATGGCGTCGACGTTCTGGTCGTCGAGGATGCGGCGAATGTCGCGCTCAGTCGTCGGCGTCCGCTTCTGCGACTTCGCGGCGTCCAGCCCCTTCTTGATGACGTTGGCGTCGACGTCGCAGATGTAGGCGACCTCGGAGTTGCGGAGCTTGGAGAAGTTCTGCGCGTGGACGATCCCGCGCCCGTTGACACCAACGACGGCAACGCGGACCGTCTCGTTAGGTGACGTACCCGCAATTGGGCGCTTCGATGCGAGGATGCCGAGTCCAACCGCAGTCGATTGTTTCACGAAGTCGCGCCGATCGATGTCCGTCATGAGGCCCCTAGCGTCTATTTCAAGACCCGAATTTGTATATCGCGGAACCAGACTACGTCGTCGTGGTCCTGGAGCACGATCTGTCCTTTGCGCCGCACCGGGAACCAGGGCGGATACTTCGCGTACTTGCTCTTCGCGAACGCCGAGTCGAAGGCGGGCGAACCGATGTCGAACGTGACGATGCGGACGCCGTTCAGCCAATGCTCGCCGTGATTGCCCTTGAACACAATGCGCGAGCGATTCCATTGCCCGGCCGGCCTCACCACCTTGAGCGCGTTAGGCTCGAACATGTCGTAGAGCGCGCCCGTGCGATGCGTCGCGAGCTTGTTGTCTTCGTTTTTCGCGTCGTCGATCATCTGGTATTCCCACCCCTTCGCCGCGTGCGGCGGATCGAAGGTCGTGGAGAGATGTTCGTCGACGTTGTACTTGAGGCCACTGTTGCCCGCGACTGAGATCTTCCACTCCCACGTCAGCTCGAAGTCCTGATACGCGCTGTCGGAGATGAGATCGAATCCGACGATCGGCTGGCCGTCGGCTTGCACCACGCCTTTGCGCTTCTCGAGATGCTTGATCGCACCGTCCTCGACTGTCCAGAGACCTGTCGGAATGCGCGGGTAGCCGAGTGCGTGCCAGCCATTCAGAGAATGTCCGTCGAAGAGCGATTGCCACCCGGCGGCCGGCGACTGGGCCACGCCGGCGGCCGCGAAGCCCAAGCTGAGAAGGGCGCTGCCGATGATTGGTCGCATGCGTGAGCTTGCAACACGCGGACGGCAAACGCCAGTGCGAGGCTCACCGAAATCGCAGCGTGTCCGTTCCGAGGCTGCCGTCGCACTCGTCGGGCTTTCCGCCGTGGCTGAGCGTTCGGTAACTCAGACGAAAGACCAGCCAGTGCGGGTCGAGACCGGCCTTCAACGGCACCAGCAGTCGCAACGTATCGTTCGACTGCCACGTCGTGAGCTGCGGGCCGGCGGAGTCCACCGTCGGCGCGAGGATGACAGGAACGCTGCTCGTCAGTTCCGGCCAATTCACATTCGAGAACGGATGCCGATGCACTTGCACGACGAGTCGCAGCTCGTCCCACTGCTTGTCGTTGTGGCGCGTGACAGCGACCCACCCCGTGGGCATCACGAGCTCGAGCTGATGGTCGCGCTCACGCAGGAGCGCTGTCCCATCGAAGCGGCCCGTGAGCCAGCATTCGTTTCGCGGCGGCGCCGTCACGTCGTTAGGCGACGTCGCGACGAATGGCGCGGCGAGTGCCGTCGTTGTGACGAGCCCGTGACGCGGCGCACACGCGGCGAGCAGCAAAGATGCCAGTACTCGCGCTCGTCGAATTTCGAGGATTTTATGAGCAGTGTGCATCAGCCTTGCATCTCTCCCTTCCTCACCGCCAGAATCTGGTGGTTCCCGTGAAAGGAGGAAACCATGTCGAAGGCAAGGAACGCGGTACCAGAGGGGCATCACACCGTCACCCCGCAGCTCACGCTCGAAAACGCCGCGCAGACGCTGGCGTGGTACGCGAAGGCCCTCGGCGCTCAGGAAGTGTCGCGCGCCATCGGTCCTGACGGGAAGATCATGCACGCGGAAATCCGCGTCGGCGATTCGCCGATCATGGTCAATGACGCGATGATGGGCTCGAAGGGACCGACGCGACTCGGCGGTTCACCCGCGTCGTTGTGGGTGTACGTCGAGGACTGCGACGCGCTGTTCAACCGCGCCAAGGCCGCGGGCGCGAAAGTCGCCGACGGTCCGATGGGGCAGATGCAGGATCAGTTCTGGGGCGACCGATGCGGCAGTATCATCGATCCCGAAGGCTACACCTGGACGATCGCCACGCACAAGGAAGATCTCACCCCCGAAGAGATGAAGAAGCGGCAGGACGCGTGGATGGAATCGTTCTCTGCTCAGCCGGCGCACTGATAGCTGACACCTGATGCAGGGGGAGGGGGATGACCATGACTGGTGCATCTCGATGGCTGCTGTTGCGTCCCCCTGCAACCGCTCTCGTCGAGGGTCTTTCCGGCTGACGCATGATCTTGGGATGTCCATTTTGTCTCTAGTAGGGATCTCGACCAGTCAGGCAGGAAATCACGAATCATTCGAATTGGACGAATCACTTCATGCTGGAGAGGAGGGATTCGATCGATTCGAGTGATTCGTGATCCCCTTGTCTGTTTATGGGGCTGATCGTGCCAGTAGAGCTACAGCAGGACCTCACGATCACCCGATTCGATAAGCCTGCTTCGCTAGTTCATACGCCAGCAAACGCGCCAGCTCTCGCCCGTCACTCATATCGATGACGTGACGCGACACGAGCCGCGCCAACCAGTTCGCCTGCACGCGCCGCGCGAGATCGTGCCGCGCGGGAATCGAGCAGAAGGCCCGCGTGTCGTCGACGAAGCCGGCGAGCTTGTCGATCCCAGCGGTCTCGGTGACGCGATCGAGATACCGCGTCATCCCTTCCACGGAATCGTGAAACCACCAGGGTGCGCCGAGCCTAACGGCCGGATAGCCGCCGGCGAGGGGCGCCAGTTCTCGGCTGTACGTGGATTCGTCGAGCGTGAACAGGATCAGCGCGAAGCGACTGTCGTTGCCGTAGGCGTTGAGGAGCGGCCGCAAATTGCGCGTGTACTCCGTCGCGACGGGGATGTCGCCGCCGCGATCGGGCCCAAAGCGCTCGAGGAGCGGGCCGTTGTGATCGCGCAGCGCGCCGGGGTGGAGCTGCATAACGAGACCGTCGTCGAGCGAGAGCCGCGCCATCTCCATGAGGAGATGCCCTTCCCAGCGCCGCTGGTCCGCCGGCGTCGCTTCCCCGGCGCAGCCGCGCTGAAACAGTCGCTCGGGCTCGTCGCGATCGCGCCATCCCACCGTGAATGGCTCGAGCAGACCATGATCGGTGGCCGTCGCGCCCATTCGCTTGAAAAAAGCGCGGCGCTCCGCGAGCGCTTCGATAAGATCGGCGAAGCTGCCGATCGCTCGGCGGCTTGCCTTCACGAGATCGCCGATCGCCTCGTTCCAGACGGGCGACGCGAGACGAAATACCGCATCCGGGCGAAATGTCGGGATCACGCGTCCATGCCAGCCCGACTGCTGAATCGCGGTGTGATGCTCGAGGGA
>DATEHJ010000345.1:0-8207 GCA_035279645.1 Gemmatimonadaceae bacterium | reverse complement strand
CTGCGTCGGAGTAAACGACCGGTTCCGTCCGGAAAACATCCTGACCGCCTACTACCACCCAGGCACCATTGCTTCGGTTGCGATAGAACGCGGGCTCGTGTCGGCAAACCGACGGCACGCGTGAACAAATCGCTCGATGCGCGGACTGCCAAAACTGCTTTTCGCGATATCTAACCACCGCCGAGGAACTATCGCGCATGAGCTCTTGCGCGGGCGGGGTCGGAGTCGTTCGGAAGAAGAGATCGACGCTGACGACGTAGAACTTCGCACGCGGCTTCAACCGCTGCAGCAGCGGGCCGGCGAATGCCACGTTGCCGTTGTACGCAAACCCGAGCAGATAGTACTTGGCGGCCTGCGACTCGAACCATTGCTCGACAGCGCTGGTCGAAAGACCAAACTGCATCCGACTGTTCCCAAGGAATAGGACGTCGGCGTTTGTGGCCGCATTGATCGCTGCAGGCTGGAGCCCGAACCAAAACGCGCCGTAGTCATAGTCACCGTACGCGGTGGCCTGGCAGTATGCGACGTACCTATCAGAGCTGTATCCCGAGGCCTCACATGCGAACAGCCCATCCGTTCGAAGCTTGTAGGCTGTCGCCGCAAGAGTTACGACGACGAGGATTGCCACAAAGAGTCCAGGCCTCGCGCCACCGCGCACACGCGTCGGCACCGCATCCCGATGATCGGGGCGCGGCGCCAGTGGTGGTGTGCTCGCTGTATATCGGCCGCCGACGTCGGCGACCGCATTGTTCCTCTGCTGGGAGTTTGACAAAGTACTCTCGTTAGGGCGTCGTGAATCGCTTCTGCGCTCGGCCCCACTGTCGATGGTTCGGCTACTCGTTATGCGCTCGCTCGTAGGGGGCGCTTCCGGAAACGAGCGAACCACTCACAGCAGACATTGCCGCGTCGCCGTATCCGTACGCGTAGTACTTGTACATACCTTCTGCCGGTACCTCGTTGAGGACCGCTCCCAGCACACGAATGGGCAGACGTCCGACGGTCTGCAACTTCGCGAGTGCCAGCTTGCGATCCGTCTCACCGATACGAAGAACCAGCAGGAGGTTGCGCGTGTGAACGGCCAGCGCCAGCGGATCGATACCGGCACCGAGCGGCGGGCTGTCCAGGATGATTGCATCGAAACGAGTACGAATCTGGGCGAGAAACTCGGTCATCGCATGGGATGCGATGAGCTCCGGCCCACCCTGAATGCGTGCGCCGCGCGCGACGAAGAGCAGCTTGTCGTGAGGCGTTCGTTGGATAACGCTCTCGACGCTCGCCTGACCAGCGAGCTGGTTCAGCAATCCCGGCTGAACATGGGCGCCGAACACCGCGTGCTGCGCTCCGCAGCGAATGTCGCCATCGATGAGCAGGGTACGATATCCCGCGTCGGCAAACGAGAGCGCCAGATTCGCGGAGACGAGCGATTTTCCGTCACCGCTACCAGGACTCGTAATCGTGATGGCCAGCGGAACCTGGCCATTCAAGTGCTGCAACTGTAGTCGAAGCGCGCGGAACGATTCGATGACCTGAATATCAGCAACCGGATCGGGCGTGCGGCGACGAGACGAGAGCGCGGGAATCGTCCCCACGATTGGGAGCCGGAGCTCGTTGGTCGCTTGCTCGGGATACCGAAAGCGTCGGTCGAGGTGATCGAGCAGGATGGCGAGACAGATGGCGAGGCCGATGCTGGCGGCAACGATCATGAACCCGATGCGCCACGTTTTCGACTTCTCTGGATGTTGCGGCGCGACCGCGGTGTCGAGCACGGCGACGTCGGGCGTGGCGCTCGCTTCGGCCAGGCGCGCTTCCGCATAACGGTTCTGAAGCGTGCGATACAGATCGTCGGCGACCCCGACTTCCCGACGCAGGCTCATCTCTTCGATGGTGCGCGACGGTATCTGTTGCAACTCGAGCGAGGAGCTTTTGATGCGATTCGAGAGGTCAATCTCGCGCTGACGAAGTGTTTGAACTGCAGACTCCGCGGCGTTCGGAATGACGGCCAAGCGTAGTGTATCTACCGCGGCGCGCAGATCGCGCACCGTCTTGTGCTCATCGGTGTAGAGCTGACGCGCGTTACGAAGGGCGGCCTGCTTGGTTTGCAACTCCTCGATCGACCCGCGCAGCGCGGGTGCGTTGGCGAGTACGGTTGGAAGCGCGAAGAACGCTTGCGGATCCAGCGTGCCACCTCGCAGCTGTGCAAGGAGCTGCTCGAGGGACTCGCGGTCACGACGGGCGTTCTCGTAGGCGACCCTTTGCGCGAAATAGTCCTGCATGACGGGATCGCGCGTCGCCTCGACGCCAGCGGCCACCGGGCCACCCTCCGCTGGAAGTGTGATCGCGTGCACGCGGAAACTCTCGAGCGCAACCTCATCCCGCTTCAGCAGGGACTCCGCGTACGCGAGCTGCACGCCAAGGATCCGCGTCAGCTCCGACAGCTTGTTCCGCTTCATGTCGGCGGCAACGGCGATGAACTGCCGAAGCCACTCGTTCAGCGTCGATGCGGTGAGCTGTGACTGCGATCCGCTGAGCCGGAGGCGAAGGAAATTGCTCTGCTCCGCGAGGAGCGGCTGCATACGGTTGGTGAGGGCAACTGCTGCCTCACGAGGGGTGACGAGCTCGAACGTTACACTCGTACGGCCGCCGAGCTTTTCCGCCGTTGGTACCCAGTCGATACCGATCTGGTGCCCGATCGTATCGCCAATCGTGCCTTTCTCAACCACTGTTTTGCCGGCGAGCAGCTGATACCGCTTGTCGCTCCGACTGATTTGGAGAACGTAGTGGCCTGGTCGGAACTTGGGTCCGAGCTTGAGGCTGTCGAAAAGCGCGGCATCGCCGTTCTCAGTGATGAGATACAGCTTCATTTTCTCGACAACGGGATCAACAACCGCAAAACTCCGGAGCAGCTCGACCCAACCGACGGCTTGCAGGAGCGCGCTGGCGCGAATCGGAATCGGGCCGTTCCGCTCGCCCGTCTGGCCGCCACCGTCATTGATGTAGATCGTCGCCCCGACCTGGTACTCCGGCTTCACGAAACGCACACTGAGCGCTCCGCCAACGGCACCGAGGCCAATAATGACAGCGATGAGCCACTTATAACGGAGCAACGAGGCGATCAATCGCGCCCAATTCACACCCTCATGTTCTTCGGGCAGCTCGCCCTGCCGGTCCATCGCGGTCGCGGCGGGCGGGAAGTCCTGCACCGGTGTGGGGGCTCGATACGGAGTCAGCATTCTTGTAAGAAAGTTTTGTGTCGTGCAACGCAGCGTCTTCAGGCGGGGGACGGATACACTTCGCGTGCCTAGTTACATCGGTATTAACGCTGTGCTGCAACAGCCATCTAAGTCCACGACTTACGAGGATGTGGACAGAAATGGCTAGGGTCGTTTGTTGCGGCATCGCCACACCTTCTCCAGTTCTTCGATCACTCGTTCGCCGCGATGCCACGGAGGTGTTGCTTGACAGCAACGCCTTTTTTTGTTAAAAAGTCTCGGTTCAAATCGGTGTGTGATCAAAGTCACACCGATCTCAGGGTTTGATTGGCGGCTGATACCGTGTCGACCAAGCGAGACACGAGCCGGACAGTTAGAGGCTGTTAGCAGTCCCTGATACAGCGGTACGTTCAATTCCCGAGGAGGGGAAGATGGCCACCGCAGCACGTTCCTTTAGCTCGTCGCCGTTTGCTCGACCGGTGAGCTCGATCAGCGACGCCTTTTCGATCACACCGGAACAGAAGGCGACGATTCGGATCCTGATCGTCGACGATGACCGGACGCTCCGCGAGGGCTGCGCGAGCGCGCTGCAGGTCGAGGGGTATAACGTTACGACGCTTGGCCGGGGCGACGAAGCTATTGAGCTCGTTCGCCGCCGAAAGTTTGACATCGTTCTTGTCGACCTGATGATGACTCCCGTTCCGGGAGCCGAGATCCTGACGGCGATCTTGCAGGCGAACAAGGACACTATCGTCGTGATGATGACCGGAAACCCGACGGTAGAGACTAGCATCGAAACGTTGCGTGCCGGAGCATGGGACTATCTGCCGAAGCCATTCTCGGCGACCCACCTGCAGATTCTCATCGGCCGCGCGGCTCACAGCATTCTCGTCGCGCGTGAGACGCGCGAAGAGCGGACGCGCGCAACGACGGAGCACGGCAATAGCGATCGTGTTCTGCTCCTCGGAGTATCGCCGGCATTCCGTCGAGCGGTGGAACTCGCGCGTAAGGTCGCCGCGACGGACGCGTCGGTGATGATCAGTGGTGAGAGCGGAACGGGTAAAGAGGTCATCGCTCAGTTCATCCACCGTCATAGCCGACGGGCCACGCGGCAAATGGTGGCGATCAACTGTGCCGCGCTTCCGGAGCAGCTGCTGGAATCCGAGATGTTCGGGCACCGCAAGGGCTCGTTCACCGGTGCCGATCGAGAGAAGCCAGGCCTGCTGGAAGTCGCGAATGGTGGAACGTTCTTCCTGGACGAGTTGACGGAGATGACACACCCGATCCAGGCAAAGCTCCTTCGCGTGCTGCAGGACGGCGTGGTGCGACGGGTTGGCAGCGAGCAGAATGACGCGGTTGTGAACCTTCGCTTCATCTCCGCAACCAATCGAGATCCGCAGGAAGCGGTGCGCGCCGGCGTCCTTCGCGAGGACCTGTTCTACCGGTTGCGCGTCGTACCGATCAAGCTTCCGCCGCTGCGTGAGCGGATCGAGGACATTCCCATTCTCGCGCAGCACTTCCTCGTGCTGTATTGGGAGCGGCATCGCGGTATGGGCGACAAGATGCCGACCCTCACGGAAGCGGCAATCGAATCGCTCCGCGCGCGGCCGTGGAATGGCAACGTGCGAGAGCTACAGAACGTGATCGAGCACCTGGCAGTCCTGGCGGAACCCGGTCAACCGATTCGTCCAGAGGAGATTCCGTTCTACGACGACGCGGCGCGTAGCGAGCTTGGCGCGGCAGGTTATCCGACCGCCATTCTCAACAACGCGTTCCACTCTGCCAAGGAGCAGCTCGTCGCCCACTTCGAGCGTGAGTATCTCACGCGCCTGGTGTCGAGAGCGGATGGGAACATGTCGAAGGCCGCTCGTTTGGCGAGTGTCGATCGAACGACGCTGTATCGTCTGATGGAGAAGCACAGCGTGCACCGCGAAAACCTGACGCATGTCAGCGATTCCGCGGGACTCTGACGCAGCAATATCCCGCTCGGCGATACCGGAACCGAACGCGATAACTCAGAGCCGGCCGGCCCGAATCCTTACTTTGGATCGGGCTGGTCGGCAGTCCGCACCAGTCTCGGTAAATCCGGTGGTGCGCGGACTGCTCGAGCGAGCGGTCGTCGAGGCGAGCAACAGGTGGTCGGCAAGCGATCCGGAGGCGGCGACCAGCAACGCCGCATACGAGTCGCTCTCGGGGCTCGCTGAAGCCGTGCTGCAGGTATTGGGCGGCGGCAATCCGGAACTGCGCGCGGCGACGCGCAATGGTTCGATTCGCGAGCCAGTCGACCGCCTGCGACGCGCTTTGCTCGACGAAAGCGCTAACGGCGTCGATCGAGTGCGCTTCGAGAACGTCGTTACGGCGCTCCGCGCGCTCGAGCAGGTTCAGGAAGTAAGTCAGTGTGAAGCGAGCCGTCGATTCACCGAGGACCTCACGAGCGGAAATGCGCTCGAGCTCGTGGTCGGCGTTGCGCACGACATGCGCTCGCCGCTGAGCAGCATTCTCTTCCTGGTCGAGACGCTGCGTAACGCATATCGAGGCAAGTCCACTCCGGTCGAAGAGCGTCAGCTTGGGCTGGTCTACGGCGCGTCGCTTGGACTCAGCCAGTTGGTCAGCGATGTTATCGAGCTCGCCCGCGGCTGCGACCGATTGATCGATCGGAAGCCGATTCCATTCTCAGTTTCGGAACTCCTCAACGGCGTTCTCCGCGTGGTGCAGCCGATTGCCGAGGAGAAGCGACTAGCGCTGTACGTGGAGCTTCCAGAGGTCGACGCGCGCGTAGGCTATCCGGCGGCACTGAGCCGCGTGATGCTCAACCTCGTGACGAACGCGCTGAAGTTCACGCATGAGGGGTACGTCGAGATCACGTCGCGGCAGATTTCGCGGACATCGGTGGAGTTCGCGGTGCGTGACACGGGTCCCGGCATTCCCGACGAAGAGCTCGCGACCCTTTATCGCGCACTTCGTCGTCGACAGCGCTCGAAGGGGCACGTGCTGTCGAGCTCGGGCCTCGGGCTAGCGGTTTGTCAGCAGCTCGTCACCGCAATGGGAAGCGAGCTGCAGGTCGAGACGCACGTCGGTCGCGAAACACGGTTCCACTTCGTACTCGACCTGCCACAGGCGACGAAGATGTAGTGGCGCTGTCGCCGCCGGTGGGCATTCACACGGCGGCAGCGGCGTAACCCGAAACCACGGCTGTCCCCGAGCTCACCCGCAGCGTACGCGTCGCAAGCGCGTGGACGATGCGCTCTCCCGCGCGACCGTCCCAGCCCTCCGGCCGACGCGGGTGGTGCGAACGCGCTACCTGACGCACCAGCGCGGGGAGCTCGAGCGGATCGGGTGCCAGGCGGTTCGTTCCTTCCGAAATCGTGATCGGCCGCTCGGTGTTCTCTCGCACGGTGAGGCACGGAATGCCGAGCGCCGTCGTCTCCTCCTGCAGACCACCCGAATCGGTGATCACCGCGTGGGCGCCAAACACGAGGTCGAGCATCTGAAGGTACGTCACCGGTTCCAGTGCGATGATGTTGCCAAGGTCGACACGGATGTCGCGGAGCCGATCGCGCGTGCGGGGGTGGATTGGGAAGATTACCGGTCGCTCGTTGGCGATCTCACGCAGACTGGCGACCAGCGCGCGGAGCCGATGTGGATCATCGACATTGGACGGACGATGCAGCGTCACGACCACTGGCTGACCGTTCACACCGAGCTTGCGTCGAAAGCCCGTCGCGCGCGCCGCCGGTAAAGCGTAGAGCAGGCTGTCGATCATCACGTTTCCGACAAAGACGATCTCATCGCTCGGCTCACCCTCTGACTGCAGCGTTACGTCAGCGTCGCGCGAGGGCGTAAGCAGGAGATCAGCGAGACGGTCGGTCACGATGCGGTTGATCTCCTCCGGCATCGTTCGATCGTAGCTGCGGAGACCCGCTTCGACGTGCGCGATCCTGATCCCGAGCTTAGCCGCAACGAGCGCCGCCGCCATCGTCGAGTTTACGTCGCCGTATACGAGCACCCAGTCGGGGCGGTGCGAGAGCAAAAGCGGCTCGAAACGCTCCATGATGCGCGAGGTCTGAAGCGCATGCGTCTCGGAGCCGACAAGCAGATTGACATCCGGCATCGGGATGCCGAGGTCACGGAAGAATGCCCCTGACAGCTGATCGTCGTAATGCTGTCCCGTATGAACGATGATTTGCTCGGCATCGATGTTCGCGGCGGCGCGATGCACCGGTGCGAGTTTCGGAAAGTTGGGACGCGCGCCAACGACGTGGAGTAAACGCACGAGCACTCCGTAAGTATGAGTCTTCGCAAAAGAAACCCGCTAGCCCACGCAGGCGTTCTCAAATCCTGCGCCGCTCTGTAAAGAATGGTATCTGCCGGTACGATATTCCTTTACACGCAGTTCGAACATCGGCTTCTTGTATCACCGCGACGCTAAGTGATGCGCGACTGCCACATAGCACGCCAACCAGGCACGCGTTGAGCTTTGGCCGGTTTCGCGACTCCTTGTCGTCATGGGACTCTCGTGTTGTAAGCGCACCACATCATCGTTGCGCCACAACGCGCGCGCGCGCGCGAACGCGCCGCGAAAATGCAAGAGGACAACGGGTTAGACGCGTTCCTTGTTGCCGCACGCCTCTTGCAATTGGCCCGCGATCAGATCTGACCGCTGCATCGCCCCGACTCCAAAAAGAGGTAGCTCTATGAGCATGGCGATCTACATGGACTCCACGATGACGGACGAGGAACGTCGTCAGCGCTTGTATGGTGGCGACATAATCGTCCTGAGCCCCACTCCGGGATCGCTCGAGTTCATCGCGATGGCGAGAGAGATGATCGAACGCGCGTTTGCGCCTCACGATCCTCGCTATATCCACCGTGTGATGACCGCCGAGCAGGCAAGCGACATCCTCACGGTGCTGAAGCCCAAGTTCATCCATCATCCCGAGTCGAAGCGATTGATTCGCCAGATCATGGAGGAACATGGAATCGATTTGGAGAAGCTCT
>DATEHJ010000344.1:0-3769 GCA_035279645.1 Gemmatimonadaceae bacterium | reverse complement strand
AGCTTGAGCATGTTATAAACGCAGCAGGACTCCGCAGCGCGTCCGTCCACTCGCGTGCTCAACCGGTCGGGATAGCCGAAGTACTCGTCCAATCCCTGCCCTCCGGTCGCATAGCTATGATGCTGCGCGACGCGATCCCAGAAGAATGACGCCGTCATCAGATCGGCGGCATCGCCGGTGTACTCGTAGCGCGCCGCCGAGCCGATCAACTTCGGGATCTGACAGTTGACGTGCTTGCCAGGAAGGTTGTCCTGACCGCGTGCCAGCGCATCGGTGAACGCGTGGTGCTCGAAACGCCGTGAGAGCGCGAGCCAGCGAGCGTCTCCCGTGTCGACATAAAGGTCGGCGAGCACCTCGTTCATCCCGCCATGCTCGGTGTTGAGCATTCGCGCGACTTGTTCGTCATTGAGTGGAGTAAGTACGCCTCTGGCCCAGTCGGCGAATCGCGTCTCTACCTGAAGCGCCGTGCGATTGTTCGTGTGGCGATAGGCGTCGCGCAGCCCGGCGAAGGTCTTGTGCAGCGTGTACCAGGGTGACCACAGACCGTTCAGATCGAACGCCGCCGACTTGATCTCGCCGTGCGAGAGGCGCGCGAACGCCTCGCGTCCCCCTTCGAGCGCGCTGAGGTAGCCGTCACCCTGCTTCTTCTGCACTTCCGCCAGCTCGGCGACGAGATAGTCCGCGCGTTGCTTGAACCGCCCGTCGCCGGTCGCTTGATACATCAAGCTCACCGCCGACAGATGATGGCCTGCGACGTGGCCGGTGAGGTTCCGTCCCGGACCGTCCCATCCGCCGTACGGCTTCGCTTTGGGTGCCAGCCCCGCGCGCGTGCGATAGAACGCCATCATGCGATCGGGCTCGAGCTCGAGGAGATACTTGCCGGCAGACTCCTGCGCGTGCTTGAGTGGCCCGCCGGTGAGCCGCACCTTGTTCAGCGGCACCGGCCGCGCGACAACGCGCTCATTCCCGGGCGCGTGAGGGAGAATCCCGAGCACACCTAACGGCTGGGCAGGGCGAAGGGCGACACCGGCCGCGGTCGCGGCGGTGGCTTGCAGAAACCGGCGTCGATTGTGTGTCATGAGCGTTTGCTCGATCGAATCAGGCAATGCCGGCACGCGATTTCGCCTGGGCGATGATCGCGGCCATGGTATCACGATACTTGGTGAACGTGTCGTCCACTACCTGCAATGTCGGAATCGCCGCCGGAGAGAGCCCGAGCGTCGCCGTATTGAACTTGCTAAATCCCCATTCGTGGACGCCACTCGACCCGCGGCCGGGCGCCGGCGCGCTCAGGTGCTGGTAGTAGCGAGAGTACTTCCGCCACCGCTCGCCATTCCCGGCGTGGTACATCGGGATAAACCCATGCAATGCATCGTAGGGCATCTCGCCGACACACGCGACTTTGGGATATTTCACGCGCAGATTCTCGACGAGCCGTTTCGTGCCCTCGTGCATGTCGCCCGTCGTGCTGTTGACGTGTCCACCGACGATGTCGAGGAAGTACGCGTCGACGCCGTACCGATCGATCACTTCGGCGATGCGTCCCTCGAGGTAATTCCGCCAAACATCTGCGCCGAGGTCCATGTACGTGAGCCATCCGTCCTGGTGGCGGTCGTTGTTCCAGTCGACCCAATTGATGTTGTACAAATCGCCGTCGATCTTGTACGTCGCCCCAGCGGCGATCGATGACCAGACTGGCTGCTTCCGGTTCGCCGCGTTCGTGCCGAACATCGGCATCATTTTGAACCCGAGCCGCTGCGCTTCGCCGATCAGTCGCCGGAAGCCGGCCTCGCCGCCCATTCGCGAAGGCACCGTGTAATTGGGATAGTCCCAGTAATACCGGCCGTCCCACGAGGAGAGAAAAATGAGCACGCGGTCGGGTCGGATCTGCGTCGCCATCCATCGCAGGATCTCGAGCTGCCGCGCGTAGTCGTTGAACACGAAGCCGGTGTAGTGCATCCCGTGCAGCGTCGTGACGAGCGCGACCTGCCGCAGCCAAGGCTGCACATCCGTTCGCGTCTCCCACGCCGTGAGCCCGAACGCCCGCTCGATGTGCTCCATGTGCGGCTGCATCGCCCCTTCGAACGACGACGCATGGCCGAGCCGCCACCCTGGTACGTCGACGCGCCGGTCGTCGCGCCAAGCGTCGTGCTCGTACACCGCCTCGACGCGGAAAGCACGCTCCCCCGCCTGAAAGTAATAGCGCTTGGGCCGTACACGCGCATCGAGCGTCGTTAGGTAGAGAAAATCCTCATCGCCAGCCTTTACGATCGCGACCGGCGTGCTCATGCTGGCAACGTCCCAGTTGTGCAAGTCGCCGCCGCCAAACGTGTATGCGCCGAGGACGTCTCCCTCCTTGGTATCGACGAGCTGCCCGCCGCCGACGGACACGAGTCCGCGCGGCACGTCGCGAATCACCGTCGTGACGGACTTGATTGGCCGCTCCATCTCGGCGATGACGTGCCATTCGATCGCCGTCCCCTTTCGCTCGAACGTCGCGGTCAGGGACCCCGGCGCATGTTCCTGGCCGCCAGCCCAGACGAAGCCGTCGCACGTGAGCTTGAGCGCGTCGCCATTGCCCGAGGTACGCATCCGTGCTCGGTCGATCGCGTACGTGTTCTCATCGGTAAAAACGAGGAAGCTGAAGCGATGATCGCCGAAGACGACCGCGGGCTCCGGGAAGTCGAAGCTGAACTTCATCCACGTTTGGCCGCGCGCGGGAGTGAACACGTCGCTCGTCGAATAGAGCTCGATGATGTCGCCCTGGGCGTAGTGTGTCGCGATACCGCCGCGCAGCGGCGGGGTCGAACCGAGATCGATGTCGAGCGGTGCCATCGCGCCGACGCCGACGGCGCCGACGGTCTTGAGCCAATCGCGGCGAGAGACGGACATGAATCGCCGTTCAATCCTGAAGTGATTGACGGAATCATGATCCCCGCACGCTCGTCTCGCAACCGCGACGACGCGTTTTGACGCTCTATGGCGATGCCTCGCTCGCGTCGGATTGCAGCTTGGCCGCCTTGCGAAACCATCGGACGACAGCTGCGCTCCCGTGTCCGGCGATCGCCAGACCGTACACGGCGACGCCGGAACCAGCCCAGTACCCCCATTGGGCAGGCCCCGAGAGCCACATCGTGAGCGCGCCCGCGACGGTGATGCACAAACCGCCGCCACACGTGAATGCGATGGCCGTGCGCAACCGGCCCTGACGCGCAGCGTGGATCATCAAACGCTCAACTTCCTTCTCCCCAACGAAGCGCGAGTACCAGCCACGGAAGAGATTGGACCCCGCAACGAGGAGTGACGCGACGATCACCATGACGCCGAGCTCCACATGCCAGTACGCTACGAGCCCAAGGAGGATCGAGGGATACGCACCCGCCCAACCGAGACGACGCATGAGGGGATTTGCCTCGAGGGCAAGCGTCGGCGACACCAGCTTTGTACTCATGATGTCGGCGGCTCGAGAAAGCACGCCCAGCAACGCGATCAGATTGGTGAATTGATAGCTATCCAAGGACGCTCCTCCGATCGAGTCAGATGATCGTTCGGGAGGAAATCTAGACCTCGCTTCCCGAACCCGTGCGTCGTACGTTAGACCATTCACCTCGTTCCGCGTAACCGCGTATCTCCTGCCATGCGCCTAACCGTTGCTCTCGTCGTTCTCTCGCTTCCATTAGCGCTTGTTAATGTACCGGCTCAGCGCGCCGCTCCCCTCGACGTCGTCTTCATCAACGGACGCGTCCTCGACCCGGAAACAAACCTCGAC
>DATEHJ010000343.1:0-8499 GCA_035279645.1 Gemmatimonadaceae bacterium | reverse complement strand
GATCGAATCGGAGTCCTGTGCGCCAATATCTCGCCGACCTCGGCTCGCGCGGCGGATTTCACGGTGTCACCGGCACGATCGCCTTTACCCCCGAGGGCGATCCGATGGGCAAATCGATCGTGATGACCCGCATCCATCATGGCGCCTTGAGCGTCGAGGACGTGCAGTGAACTTCGCTCCGTTCTCGCGGGCAGTTCGCCTCACGTTCTTCACGCGCCTCGCGACGAGTGCGAAGACGATTCGCGGTCGCCTCTGGATCGGTTCGCTCGTCGTCGTTGCGCTCCTGGTCATCGCCGGTGCGGTCGCATGGCGGACGTTGAGCTCGATGTCGCGAGAGATCACTTCAACTCTCCGCGACGTCCAAACTGACTCCCGTCTCGCGTCGCAGATCTCGAGCGACGCTGCCCGGACACTCGAGGCCGGGTCACGCTACATCGACACGCGAGATCCGGATGCAGAAACGGCGTTTCGTCAGCACGGCTGGAACGCGCACGACATTCAGCGCGCCATCAACTCGCGTCCGGATCGCACGGCCGAGGAGATCGCGACCGTCGCGCTCATCGACGCGAAGCTCTCGGCGATGGAAGTTCGATACGCGCGCGCACACCGGCTCGTCGACATCGGACGGGTCGATGAGGCTCGACATGTGGCCAACGGCGCGCAGGGTGACATCAATGACCTGCTCGCCAACATCGACAAGTTGGGCCTCGTCAAAGCGCAACGCGTCACGAGTGCCTCACAACGCCTCGCCGATGAAACACATCAGCGCGCGGCAACGCTGCTCGGCCTCATCGTTGGCGCCGTCATCATCGCGCTCGGCATCGTCGTCGTTACTGTGTTCTCGATCGGGCAGCCTCTGGCCCTCCTCGTCGATCAGGCCAAGCGTCTCAGCGAAGGCGACCTCACGGTGCGCAGTGGCGGCGATCTCCCGGGCGAGTTCGAGATTCTCTCCCATGCGATGAACCAGACGGGCGACTCGCTGTCGCGTATCGTCACCGTAGCTGCCGAGACCGCGCAGAGTGTCGCCGCTTCCGCGCTCGATCTTGCCTCCGTTTCGGAGCAGATCTCACTCTCCGCCGGACAGATGGCCGATGCGATGACCGACGTGTCGCATGGCGCGGAGACGCAGGTGCAGCAGCTCCGCGCGATCGATGAAACGCTATCGGATATTCGCGCGTCGGCCGACGGCGTGCGATTTCGATCGAGCGAAGTCAACGACCTTGCGCGCGAGATCGAGACCTCTGCCTCGGAAAAACGGCAGGAAGTTCAGCGATCGGTAGGCATGTTGCGCGACGTCAAAGCGAGCGTGGAACGTGCCGCGACCGAGGTCATCGCGCTCAACGGTACCACGGCCGAAATCCATCGGTTCGTCACGATGGTGGCGAAGATCGCGGACCAAACGAATCTGCTTGCGCTCAACGCGGCGATTGAAGCCGCACGCGCCGGCGTGCACGGTCGCGGGTTTGCCGTCGTCGCCGACGAGGTGCGAAAGCTCGCCGCGCAAGCGCAGCGCGCCGCCGACGACATTCTTCAGGTGACCTCCGTGGTCACCGATCGCGTAAGTGCCGGTGCGCGCGCGATGGAGGTAGGTGCTGCGCGCGTCGTCGAGATCGAGCATCTCTCGGAAGCCATCGAGCAGGCGCTGCACAGCATTGTCACCGCCGCCGAGCGTACGCGTGTCGCGGCCGACGGCGTTTCGGAGGCAGCGGAGACCAATCTCCGCGCGGTTCACGGGGCCGCGAGCAGTATCGCAACGATTGCGCGCACCGCCGAGAGTCACGCGAGCGCCGCCGGCCAGGTCAACGCGTCGACCCAGGAGCAGAGCGCCGCGTGCGAGCAAATGACGTCAGCTAGCAACGTCCTGCTCGAGGGCTCGACGCAGTTGAAGCAGGTGGTGGGAGTGCTGAGGGTAGCCTAACGAGGAGCGAGTGGCCAGTGACTAGTGGCTAGTGAGGTACTAGTCACTAGCCACTAGCCACTACTGCTGGCACCTTCCATTCGGATCCGGTTTCGGCTTGTCCACCAGCGGCCGATGGTCGAGGTTCCCCACCGTCACCGCGATGTCGTGCACGAGCTGACCAATCCGCGCCATGTGCTGATAGTCGATGTACTGAGGCTCGTCCGTCACCTGGTGGTAGTCGCCGTGCAGCCCCGTCGTGAAGAACACGACCGGAATGCCTAACCGCGCGTAGTTGTAGTGATCGCTGCGGCAGTAGATGTTCTCGGTGTCGCCGTTCGCGTCGAACTGATAGTCGAAGGTGAGCGGCAGCTTCTCCGTCTTGTTCACCTGCTCGACGATGTCACCGAGCTCGGTGGACAACCGCCGCGAGCCAACGAGCTGCACATAGGTCTCGCTGCCGCCCGGGATATCCTGTGCGTCGCCGCGACCGATCATGTCCATGTTCAGCTGCGCAACGATCGAGTCCGCCGGAGTCGGCAGGTGATCGGTGACCCAACGCGAGCCGAGGAGACCCTTCTCCTCTCCTGTATGCCAAACGAAGAGCAGTGAACGCTTCGGCTTGTGCGATGCTTTCGCGAACGCTTCCGCGATCTCGAGCAGCGTCACGGACCCCGAGCCGTCGTCGTCGGCGCCGTTCCGAATCGAGTCGAGCCTAACGGGGTGCGCCCGTCGCAGGCTGTCGAAGTTCACGTGCAGTGCGCTCAGCTCCCCCTGCTGCGCCACCGACGGCTGCTGCCCTCGGCGCACGAGCCCATTGATCGCAAACTGCGCCTGCCGGAACACATGGAGCGAATCGTGATCCTGCGGGCTCGTCGCCAAATAGCCGATGTGGTCGTTGTGCGCGCCTAACGCGACGAACTCCGTCTTGAGCTTTGCGTCGGAACCGCGAATGATCGCGATGACATTTCTCGCCGGCGCTGGCTCCTCGTCGAACACCAGGTGCATCGTCGTGCTCTTGCCCGCCTGCCCCTTCGCCGCCGTCGTCGGGTCGATGCCCAGCAACGTCTGCGCCGCCGCCGGTGTGAGCGTTAATGAAACAAATCCCGGCTGGCTGTTCGGTGGCGGCGTCTTGAGCGTCACCTGTCCTTCTCGCGGATGCGTCGCGAGGCGTAGCGCCTCCGGCGTGATCTCCTCGATCGTACCAACGATCGCGGCGCCGCCTCCGCGTCCACCGCGACCTCCGAAGCCCAAGCCGCGTCCCGCACCACGCTGCGCTGGATACTGGAGCAACAGCTTGCCGCGTGTCTGGTCCGGTGTGAGAACACCGGTCGTGTCGCCAGCCCGTCCGCCGAAAACCACGTCGAGGGCTCCGACGGTTGGCGGCGCGCCCGTCGGCGCGGTGGCGATGAAATCCGTACCCCCATGCAGCGTGACGTCGCCGACCGTGATCGTCGACTTTTCGTCGAAGGCGCGACGAATCATCGGAACATTCTGGAAGAACGTGCCGCTGTCGCCGGCCGGTTCGAGGCCAAGGCGCCGCAGCTCGTTCGCGATGTACGCGGTCGACATGAGATGACCGCGCGTCCCGGTCTCACGTCCCATCATCGAGTCGTCGGCGAAGATATACAGGCGTGTCATCAGATCGCCCGCGGAGATGTCGGCGGACGTCGGCTGCGGCTTGTGCTTCAATGGCAACTGGCCGCTCGCGTGTGCGTCTGCCTGCGCCGCGAGGAGAGTCGGTACGGCCGCGACGAGCGCGGCAACGCGTAAGAGGAAAACCATCTGGTGTTTCATGGGCTGCGCGACGAGGGGAAAAACGTTCTAGGTTGTGGAAAGAAGAATGGGCCCGGTGATCCGTGGATCGATCCGCCGGGCCACGCTAAATGAACGCTCGTCACCGCCAAAGCGCTGATTGAACCTCTGGAAGCTCGCAAACCGAGCTTGTAAGCTGCCCTCACCATGCGCATCGAAACTCTCGCCGTGCACGCCGGCCACGCGCCCGACCCGACCACGGGCGCCGTCACACCGGCAATCCATCTCTCCACGACCTTCGAGCGCGAGCCCGACGGACAGTATCGCGGGGGGCTGGTCTACTCGCGTTACGCGAATCCCAATCGTACAGCGCTCGAGGAGTGCCTCGCGACGCTCGAGGGCGGCGCTGGTGCCGCATGCTTCGCCTCTGGCTCGGCGGCCACCGCGGCGGTTCTCCAGTCACTGCATGCCGACGCGCACGTGATCGTTCCCGACGACGCGTACTTCGGCACCACGAAGTTGATGCGCGAGATTTTCGGACCGTGGAAGCTCGAGGTGACGGCGGTGGACATGACCGACCCGCGTTGCGTCCAGGATGCGTTGCGTCCGGCGACGCGGCTGATCTGGGTCGAGACCCCCTCGAATCCCCTCCTCCGCGTGGTCGACATCACTCGCATCGCCGAAATCGCGCACTCTCAGTCGGCGATCTGCGTCGTCGACAACACCTGGGCCTCGCCCGTTCTCCAACAGCCATTGGCGCTGGGCGCGGACGTCGCGATGCACGCGACGACGAAATATCTCGGGGGCCATAGCGACGTGCTCGGTGGCGCGCTCGTGTGGCGCAGCGACGGACCACTCGCGCAGCGATTGCGTGCGATCCAAACCTCCGTCGGCGCCGTTCCCTCTCCCTTCGAGTGTTGGCTCACGATGCGCGGTGTGCGCACCCTCCCCTGGCGGATGCGCGCGCATTCGGCGAACGCGATGACGCTCGCGCGATACCTAACGAGTCACGAGCGCATCGCCGCCGTCCATTACCCGGGCCTGGCCGAGCATCCGGCGCACGACATCGCCTCGCGCCAGATGAGCGGCTTCGGCGGCATGCTGTCGCTCGAGGTGCACGGGGGGCGCGAGGACGCGATGGGGGTCGCGGCGCGACTCAAGATCATCACGCGCGCCACCAGCCTTGGCGGCACCGAGAGTCTCATCGAACACCGCGCATCCGTGGAAGGGCCCGGCTCGCGAGCGCCCGAGAGCCTCCTGCGCCTGTCCGTCGGCCTCGAGCACGTCGACGATCTGATCGAGGATTTCGATCAGGCGCTGCGATGAGTGACGGCGTGGCGCGGTCGAGTGCTGAACCGGCCGTTGTGTTGCTCAGTGGCGGCCTCGATTCGACAACGCTACTCGCCTACGCCATCGGCGAAGGCTTCGTCGTGCACGCGATGACGTTTCGCTACGGCCAGCGCCACGCCGTCGAGATCGACGCCGCGCAACGCGTGGCGCGCGCTTTTCAGGTGCGCGATCATAAAATTGTCGACATCGATCTCCGCGCCTTTGGCGGCTCCGCCCTCACCAGCGATATCGAAGTGCCAAAAGATCGGCCGCAGAGCGAGATGAGTCGTGGAATTCCCATCACGTACGTGCCGGCACGCAACACGATCTTCCTGTCGTACGCGCTCGCGTGGTCGGAAGTGCTTGGCGCGTCCGACATCTTCATCGGCGTCAACGCCGTCGACTACTCGGGCTATCCCGACTGCCGGCCCGAGTACGTTGCCGCATTCGAACGCATGGCCAATCTCGCCACGCGCGGCGCCGTCGAGGGCGAGACGCCGGTTCACATTCGCGCGCCTCTCATCGATCGCACAAAGCGCGAGATCATCGCGCTCGGCATGCGGCTCGGTGTTGACTATGGCATGACGACGAGCTGCTATGATCCATCGCCATCGGGTGCAGGGTGCGGCCGCTGCGATGCCTGCCGCTTGCGCCTCGCCGCGTTCCAGGCCGTCGGCGCGAAAGATCCCGCTCGTTATGCCTAACTACACCGTCAAGGAAATCTTCTTCACGCTGCAAGGCGAGGGCTTTCACACTGGGCGTGCGGCAGTGTTTTGCCGTTTCTCCGGGTGCAATCTGTGGACGGGGCGCGAGCAGGATCGCGCGACCGCGGTGTGCTCATTTTGCGACACCGACTTCGTCGGCGTCTCGAGCGACGGCGGACGATTTGTCAGCCCAGACGACTTGGCCGACGCCATCGCGCGCTCGTGGCCCGTCGAGTGCAACGGTGCTCACCGCTTCGTCGTCTGCACAGGTGGCGAGCCGTTGCTGCAGCTCGACGCGCCATTAGTTTCTGCGCTCCACGAGCGCCGGTTTCAAGTCGCGATTGAAACGAACGGCACGATGCTTCCACCTGCCGGCATCGACTGGATCTGTGTGAGCCCAAAAGCGCGCGCCAATTTGGCACTCGTAAACGGAAATGAGCTCAAGCTTGTCTATCCACAGGTAGGCGCTGAACCGGAAAGATTCGAGACACTGGAATTCGAGCACTTTTTTCTACAGCCTATGGACGGCCCGGCGGTGGCAGAGAACACCCAGGCAGCCGTTCGGTACTGTCAGCTGCACCCGCGTTGGCGGCTCAGCCTCCAGACGCACAAGGTGCTTGGTATTCGATGAACGAGCAGCGCTGAGCAACGCGCTTTCGAATTGTGTAGTTGGGTCGAGGCTTGAGATAGTTGGCAACTCCGGTCGCCCTGTGCGACCGGTCACAGTCTGTTGGTTTTGCCGTAGACAGCTTGGTGCGGTTCCTCCGCGCGAGATGACTCGTCTTCAGCGCGGTGCCTTCAAACACCGAGGTGACGCATGCATCAACACAATGTGCGCCGCACGTTGATTCCACGCCCATGGCGTGGAGTAATCGTGGTCGTCGCGTTGGTGGGTGCCGCCTCGGCGCGTCCCGCTGCCGCGCAGGCACCGATCCCGATGCTGCAGGGCATGAGTGCCTCGGCCGGCTCGTTGCGCGACTCGATCGTCGCTCTCACGCGAGCGCAGATCGGCACCCGATACCGCCACGGCGGCGCTTCGCCGCAGCGCGGATTCGATTGCAGTGGGCTGATTCAATACGTGATGGCGCGTTTCTCGATGGTCGTGCCACGCACGGCGAAGGCGCAGGCGTCCGTCGGCGTTCCGGTCGAACGGGACACGTCGCTGCTTCGACCGGGCGATCTGCTCACCTTCGCATCGACAGACAGGGCGAGCATCAGCCATATCGGGATCTATGTCGGCGACGGGCGCTTCGTTCACGCGAGCAGCGTCGCGGGGCGTGTTATTGAGAGTCCGCTAAACCGCGCCCCCGCGCCGAGAATCAAGATCTGGCGCGGTGTCGCGCGGATCCCGATGCTCGCGGACGCTCAGCCGGTGGAATTCCTGGCGACTCCCGAGCGCTAGACGGCGGCACGCCCGTCGAATCGACGGGCGTGCGGCGCCGCAACACGCCGTCGACACCAACCAGCACACCGGTACGGGGAAAGTCGAGCGCGCTCAGCGAATCGACGAGCACCGTCGCGCGCGCCGTAACGTCGGTGACGAGAACGCCGGGCGCCAGTTGCATCGTCGGTCGCAACCACGCCGCGCGGACGTGACGAGCCGAGTCGACGTCGGCGCAGGCGACTGCCCCGCGATTCATCGGCTCGGCAAGGCGAAACGGGCCGTAGGTGAGCAGGTTGCCTAACGAATACAGCACCAGGCGATCGCCCCGCCACTCCGCGGCGCGGAGGACGTGCGGGCCATGGCCGATCACCATCGTCGCACCGCTCTCGAGCGCGGCGTCGGCGAACGCCACCGGATTCCCTCGATCGATCGTACCAAGAAAGAGCTCGGTGGAATCGCGAGTGCGCTGCGCGGTTTGACCCTCGGCGCCCAAGTGCATGGTGACGACGACCGTGCCCCACCGCTCGACCGCGCGGCGGACATGGCGGCGCACCGCATCCAGATCTCGCGCATCCGGGCTGTCGCTCGAGGTGTAGAAGCCGAGGACGGCGATGGTGTCCCCGCGTCGCGTCGCGACCGGCGTCGCGAGAGTGTCCGCACCCGTTACGACCACGCCCGCGCGCGCGAGGTGCGACAGCGAGACGAGAAACCCGTCGTCCCCCGCGTCACGCGCGTGATTGTTCGCGACATTGCCGACGACGACCGCCGAGTCGGCGAGGCCGCGCAGCGCGCGGGCCGTCGCCACGGGCTGACGAAAAGCGAAGCAGTTCAGCGCGTGCCGCCCGCACTTGTTCGGCGCCGTTCCCGCTCCGATGGCGCCCTCGACGTTCACGAGCACGATGTCGGCATCCGCGAACAGGGGGCGCAGTGGCGCGAGCAGCGAGTCGGGAGCGTTGCTGAGGTTGAAATCACTCCGAAGTCGCTTGGCCGCGGCCTTCGCCCAGACCGTATCGAGATTGGTGCCTAACGTCACATCGCCGCCGGCGCAGAGGCGCAATGGCGCGCGCGTCGAGTCGGTGCGCCGGGTGGAATCGGCCGCGCGGCGCGTCGAGTCCGTCGCGCGACGCGTCGAGTCGCGCACGAGCGTATCGGCCTGCGCCCCGGCGCTCGTCGCAACAGCCACCAAGACGGCCAGCGCGCGAAGCGCCGGCCGGACTCCCCGGCTCGTTAGGCGATGGTGGCTCGTCGATCGGCTGCGGGTGGCACTCCAGGCTATCGAGGCACTCTCCGCGGCGTGCTCGTCGACCGGCCGGCTGGGCGGCGCGGCGCCGCCTGCATCGCGCCCGCCGCCGGCATTGGCGCCGAGGCGGCCGGTGTTCGCGACGGATCCACGGACGGCGGGTAGCTGCCGGTCGCTACGTAGCCCGACG
>DATEHJ010000342.1:0-8635 GCA_035279645.1 Gemmatimonadaceae bacterium | reverse complement strand
AGCGCGACGAATTGAGATAGCGCTAAACGCGCAGCTGGGCGCATGCCCTCGATGAGATCGGGCCGGGCTGCGACAGCGAAGATCGAGGCGCCTTGGCGCCGCGCCGCTTCGGCAAGCATCTCCAGCGTTGTTTCCCCCAAGCCGCGCTTCGGGACCGCGACCGCGCGGCGAAACGCTTCGTTGTCCGCCGGATTCGCGATGAGCTTGAGATAGCTCATCAGATCGCGGATCTCGCGACGATCGTAGAATCGAACCGAGCCGACGAGGCGATACGGAATTGCCTGACGACGCAACGCTTCCTCGAGGGCACGACTCTGCGCGTTGGTCCGATACAGCACGGCGAAGTCCCGAAGCTCGAGATTCTTCGTCGCCCGACGCGTCGAGAGCTCTTCGACGATCCAATCGGCTTCGTCGCGCTCGTCGAGCGAACGAACCGACGTCACCGGCTCGCCGCCACTGCGCGTCGGACGCAGCGTCTTCCCCATCCGGCCAGTGTTCGCCGAGATCACGACGTTTGCGATATCGAGAATCGGCGGCGCGGAGCGATAGTTCTCCTCGAGGCGAACGATCGCCGCCGCCGGATAGTCCTTCTTGAAGTCGAGGATGTTGCGGATGTCAGCGCCCCGCCACCCGTAAATCGATTGGTCGTCGTCGCCGACCACGCACACGTTGCCGACATCGCCGCCGAGCAGGCGGACGAATTGATACTGGGCGCGGTTTGTATCCTGGTATTCGTCGACGAGCACGTAGCGAAAACGGTCGCGATACGCGGCGAGCTGCTTCGGATTCTCGCGCAGGAGCCTAACGGGGAGCACGAGCAGGTCGTCGAAGTCGACGGCGTTCGCGAGGCGCAGCGCCTCCCCGAGATCGCGATAGATCGGCGCGACCGTCCGAGCAAATGAATCCATCGCGAGCGATTCGTACTCCGATGGCGGCACGAGCGCGTTCTTCGCGTCGGAGATTGCGCTCTGGATCGCGCGCGGCGCAAACTGCTTCGGGGAAACCGAGTGACGCTCCATCAAACGCTTCACGACGGCGAGCGAGTCGTCCTGGTCGTAGATGGTGTACGCCGGCGTGCGCTCGACCAGATGAGCGGCGGTGCGCAGCATTCGGGCGCCGATCGCGTGGAATGTGCCGATCCACATGCCCGCGGTCGAGCGGCCGAGCAGTCGCTCGATGCGGTCGCGCATCTCACCCGCCGCTTTGTTCGTGAACGTGACGGCGAGAATCGCGCGCGGATCGACGCCGTGCACTTCGATGAGCCGCGCAATCCGCATCGTGAGGACACGCGTTTTGCCCGAGCCAGCGCCGGCGAGCACGAGGAGCGGGCCGTCGCGATGGAGCACGGCCTCGCGCTGTGCCGGGTTGAGGCCACCAAGGAGAGAGTCGTCGCGCAGCGGTACTGAAGTCGTCGGTGCTTCCATCATCGAAGTATAACGTCGAACGTAGCACCCGAGTCCGCGGCTGCGAGCATCAATTTGCCGCGATGGTTCTCCTCCACGATGCGACGCGCCAACGAGAGACCGATTCCCCATCCGCTCTGTTTCGTGGAGAAACCAGGCTCGAACACGCGCGATCGCAGGCTCGCGGGAATTCCTGGTCCGTCGTCGGCGACGCGAATGCGCACACCGCCATCGGGCATCGATGTCGTCGACATGCGAATACGGCCACCGCGTCCGGCGAGCGCGTCGATGGCGTTCTTGGTGAGGACCTCGATGGCCCACTCGAGCAGCACAGGGTCTCCGTTTACGGCGGCAGGGGTCCCATCATGGACGACGTCGATCGCGATCGTGTTCGCGAGCGTCGGCACGCGAGCGCGAAAATAGGCAGCGACGCGATCGACAAGGAGGCTGACGTCTACCGTCTCGCTCTTCGGCTCACGACCGATGCGCTCGAAGCGATGCGCCACGCGATCGAGGCGCTCGAGGTCCGCGCGCATGTGCACCGCGGCGGCGCGCGTCGACGCGTCCTCCGCCCGCTCTTCGAGCAGCTCGATCCAACCGGCGAGACTCGACAGCGGCGTCCCGAGTTGATGCGCCGATTCGCGCGCCATCCCCGCCCAGATGCGTTCGCGCGCCACGTTGCCACGCACACGAATGACATAGAAGCCGACGACGAGAAGAATCGCTGCCGTGGCGACCTGCAGCACCGGAACGATGCGCAGCCCCTCGACGAGCGGCGTGTTGCCGAAGTGAATCTGTCCGAGCATCGAGTCCACAACCGGCGGGTTCTCGTCGTCGAGACGTCGAACGTAAGCGCGCACGCGCGCGTCGCGCGACACATCCGCGACCTCGAACGGGAGATTCGCGGCGGCGGTGGGATTCCCCGAGGCGTCGGTGACGATGACCGGGACGCCCTGCTCGACGATGCTGCGCGAGAGACCGAGCAGCGCCTGCGTACCCGCGCCTTCGGTCGTGTCGCCTAACGCGTGGTAGATGCGCGCGTAGATGCGACTGGAACGCTCCGCTTCCACTCGCAGATCGCCAACAACATGGTGCGTATACCAGAGAATCGACCCGAGGAGCAGGGCGATGAGCGCGGCGAGGATCAGCTCCGGGCTGCCGCGGCGCATGCGATCAACCGATCCGGTCAGTCCCCAGATACGGCCTCAGTACGTCCGGGACGATGACGGTGCCGTCCGCATTCTGATAGTGCTCGAGAATGCACGCGATCGTTCGCGGTAAAGCGAGCCCTGAACCATTCAGTGTGTGGACAAAACGCGGTTTGTCGCCCTTGGCCGCCCGAAAACGAATGTTGGCGCGACGCGCCTGAAAGTCCGAGAAGTTGCTGCACGACGAGACCTCGAGCCAAGCGCCGACGCCCGGCGCCCAGGCCTCGAGATCGAACGTCATCGCCGAGGAAAAGCCGGTGTCACCCGCGGCCAGTAACTTCCGCCGATGCGGAATGCCTAAGCGCTCGAGCGCCGTCTCCGCGTGCCGAGTGAGAATCTCGAGCTGGCGAGGAGAATCGTCTGGCATCGCATAACGAACCAGCTCCACCTTATCGAATTCGTGCGTGCGCAATATTCCGCGCGTGTCTTTGCCGGCGGATCCTGCCTCGCGGCGGAAGCAGGGCGTGTACGCCACAAAGCCCTTCGGCAGCATCTCCGCCTCGAGAATCTCGTCGCGGTACAGATTCGTGACGGGGACCTCGGCGGTCGGGATCAGGAAAAGGTCCTCATCCTTCACAGCGTAGGCGTCTTCCTCGAATTTCGGCAGCTGGCCCGTACCCGTCATCGTCGCGCGATTCACGACGACCGGCGGCCAGACTTCTTCGTAGCCGTGCTCGCGGGCGTGGAGATCGATGAAGAAATTGATCAGCGCGCGGACAAGCCGCGCGCCTAACGCGCGATACGCAACGAAGCCCGATCCGCTGATCTTGGATGCTCGCTCGAGATCGATGATGCCGAGCGCGGTGCCAATCTCCCAGTGTGGACGGACACCAGCGGAGTCGCGGGGTGTCCCCCACTCACGCACGACACGGTTACATTCTTCTCCACCAGCGGGAACCTCGGGCAGCGTTATGTTCGGCAGCTCGAGGAGAATTGTCCGCAACCGTCCTTCGACGGTGTCGAGCTCCCCTTCGAGCCGGGCGATCTCGTCGCCAAGCTCACGCCCGAAGGTGATGAGATCGTCCGCCGGTTCCTTTGCTTTCTTGCGACGCGCAACTTCCTGAGAGTTGGCGTTGCGCGCGGCTTTGCGCTCTTCGACCGCCTGAATGAGGGTGCGCCGCTCGCGATCGAGACCCTCGCCCCGATCGACGAGTTGCACCACGCCGTCATTGGCGCCCCGCCGGCGCATTGCCTCGCGCAGCAGGTCGACCTGCTCGCGCAGGGCCCGCATGTCGTGCACGTGCGCTCCGGTTCAGTCCTTCGGCGTACCCGAAGGTATGAGAGAGAAGAAGCCGCAGTTCGGATCGACCGTGAATCGAGTCTTCATGGTGCGCGCTATCGGATCCACGGAGAGCACCTGAACCTTGGCGTAGAGCACGTTGCTGAAGACCGAAAAGCCGCACGCGCTGATGTCGGACGTTTGAATGGCAAACACATCCCCGACATTCGCCGTGAACAGCGAATCCGTCACGTAGCCAGACGAGGGCGCCTTCGTGATCGCATCGAAGTCCGTGCCCATCTTCTGCATCGCTACGCTGTGCGCCGCGGAGAGACCACCGGCCACATAGCGCACGGTGTACAGCGTCATCTGCCCCTGACTATTGAGATCCAGCGCGAGGTCGAACGAGAACGACGACGTGATGACGACAGCCTGCTGACCGAACAACCAGAGTCCGGAGGGCGCATCGACGGGCGTGCCGTTGAGCGCAAACACCGTGACGGTGTCGGTGGCGTTGTCGGTTTGTGCCTTCGGCCGCGTAAGGCTGCTGCACGCCGTCACACCAACTGACAGGACCGCGCACGCCGTCGCGAGCAAAGTGAGTATTCGCGGCGTCCGCAATCTCGATGTCATGATGCCGGTTGTCAGTGAAGTGCTGCGGGAGTGAACGGGAAGCAATGGCGTAGGATAATTCGTAACACAGGGATAGTTCAAGCGATTATCATCGCTTGACTTCGAGATTTTCGATCTCTAGCTTCGCCACGACTTTCCGGGAGGAATCGAGTTGGCCAGCATCCGGGACCTCGTAGCTGCGATTCGACAACGCGAAGGAGTCGAAGCAGCCGTTGTGCTCGGCCGCGACGGCCTCCTCATTGACGGCCAAGCAGTACCCGGCATCGACCCAGAACGGGTTGCCGCGCTCATCCCGCCGATCATTGGACCGGCTGATGAATTGGGCGCCACCGTTCGTCGAGCCGAGCTGCTCACTGCCGTCCTTGAGTACCGCGGAGGTATGGCGATTGTTTCCGCGATGTCGTCCGAAGCGATTCTTTTTGTTTTGCTGACGCCTCGAGCCAACATCGGTCAGCTCCTGTTCGAGCTCCGCCGCAATCGGGACAACATCGCCGCCCTCGTTTGAGATGGTTGCGGACCGCAGTGCGTCGCAGCCGACGTTCCACGTCCTGGTGGCCGATGACGAACCGCACATCGGTCGCATCATCAAAATGAAGCTCGAGCAGGGGCCCTTTCGAGTCACGCTCGCCTATGACGGGCGCGAAGCGCTCGATCTTCTGCGTCGCGACCCCGATGTCGACCTCGTGCTCTTGGACCTGATGATGCCCCACTTGAGTGGCCTCGATGTGTTGGCGGCCATGAAGGCTGACCGGCGGCTGCGCGATTTGCCGTCGATCATCCTCACCGCCGCCGGTCAGGAACAGCAGCACCATCGAGCGATGGAGCTCGGAGCGAGCGAGTTCCTCACCAAGCCATTCAGCCCGAAAAAGCTCTATGCGAGAGCCGCCGAGCTTGTCGGCATCGGCAGTGAGGATTCGAGTGGCGGCGGAGGCGGGGGGGCGGAAGCGACGTGAGCGAGTCGAACAGCTGGGTGGTCGTGTTGGCCGGCGGTGTTGGGTCGCGCTTCTGGCCCTTGAGCACGCCGCGCCGGCCAAAGCAGCTCTTGCCCTTGGTGACGGGTGAGCCGCTGCTCGTCGAAACCGTGGCGCGTCTTCGGCCAATCGCACCCGCTTCACAAACACTCATTCTCACGAACGCTTCGCTCGTGCCGGCGATCGGAGAGCTGCTGCCCGATGTCCCACGAGAGAATCTGATCGCCGAGCCTCGGCCTAGTGGCACGGCCGCGGCGTTGGCATGGGCGGCGCTTCGTATTCGCGAGCGCGCTGGCGACGCCGCAGTGATGATCTCGGTGCACGCCGATTGGGCGGTCGCGGACGCGGACGGATTTCGCACAGCGCTGCGCCGCGCGGCCACGGCGGCCGCGCGGCATGAGAGTTTGCTCACCGTGGGTGTCGTGCCGTCGCGGCCGGACCCCGGATTCGGCTATATTCAGCCGAACGGCGAAGTGGAGCCGGGACTGCGTCGCGTCGCCGGATTCGTCGAGAAGCCGGATCGCGAGCGCGCCGAAGCGATGTGCCGCGACGGCTATCTCTGGAATTCCGGCATCTTCGTGTGGCGCGTTGGCGACTTCCTCGCGGAAGTGCGGGCGCATACACCGGAAGTGGCACCGGCGTTGGCGGCGCACGGCAACGACGCAAGCGCCTTTTTTGGCGCGGTGAAACCGACATCGGTGGATGTCGGCGTGCTCGAGCGGAGCAGCCGTGTCATGGTCATCGCCGGCGCCTTCGGGTGGGACGACGTGGGTACCTGGGGAGCACTCCGACGCGTTCGTGCGCACGACGATGCCGGCAACGCCACAAGCGGTCAGGTGTTCGCGATCGGATCGCGCGGCAACGTCGTGCACGCGGAAGACGGCGAAGTCGTGCTGTACGGCGTGTCCGATCTCGTCGTCGTCGTTCGCGACGGACTCGTGCTCGTGACGACGGTCGATCGGTCGAGTGATTTGAAAACACTGATCGACGCGCTTCCCGAATCGTTGCGAGAGCGGGCGTGAGCGGCATCTATCTCTACGACGACAAGCGGGCGCGTGAATTTCAGCCTTTCGCGCTGACGCGCCCGCTCGGCGACATGGTCGCCGGCACGGCGCTGCAGCGAGACCGGTGGCAGACAGCACTGCAGATGCCGGTGATCGGAGTCATCACCGCCGAGCATCTCGCCGACTTCGATGAGGTATCGTCGAGTCCGACCGCGCGGGGCGGGATTCCCGCCGGTTCGATCATCGCGAACGCGCGTTTCGTTCCAAAATTGAGCACCTTGGAACTTCCCGTTCGCGGCGAAGCGGAGAATGCGGACACTGCGGACCTGTGGCTTTCCGGTGGCCGTGTCGTCGCGGCGCGTACGTCGCGCGAGCTGCCCGCCGATTACTTCGCTGGTGGCGGGCTCACCCTCGACGACGTGAGCCGATCCGTCGGCGAAGCCACGACGTTGGACGGCTGGTGGCTGGACGACGTTTGGGATCTCGTTCGACAGTTGCCCGAACAGATCACCGACGATTTAGCGTTTTATCAAAAGCCATCATTCGGCGGTGTGGTCACGGTGTCGCGGGTCGGCCCGCCGCCGAGTCACGCGATCGTCATCGGAAGCCATCCCGTGATCGTCGCCAGCGACTATGCGGTGGCGGGCGAGGTCGTGGTGAAGGGGGCGACGATCGAGCCGCAGGTGGTGTTCGACGCGTCCGCGGGACCGATCTATGTCGGCGCGGGCAGCACCGTGCACGCATTTACGCGCCTCGTTGGCCCTTGCTACATCGGCCGTCACTCGACGGTGCTTGGCGACCGGATCGGGATCTCTTCGATCGGAGATCACTGTAAGGTCCGCGGCGAGATGAGCAATACGATCATGCTCGGCTACGCCAACAAGGGGCACGACGGTTTCGTCGGCCACTCGTACCTGGGGCGCTGGGTGAACCTGGGCGCGGGAACGATTACCAGCAATCTGAAGAACACGTACGGGCCGGTGACACTCTGGACGCCAGGCGGGATGCGCGACACGAGGATGCAGTTTCTCGGCACGATGTTCGGCGACCACGCCAAAACGGGAATCGGGACGTGCCTAACGACTGGTACGGTGCTCGGCGCGGGCGCCAACGTATATGGTGGGCAAACGCCGCCGAAGGCGGTGCCTCCATTCGCGTGGGGGAGCGCGCCGCCGTACGCCGTGTATCGACTCGATAAGTTTCTCGAGGTGGCGGAGCGGGTCATGGCACGCCGACAGGTGAATCTCACCGATCGCGCGCGTCAGCAGCTCGCCGCGTCGCATCGAGCCCGCTGGACGGTTGAAGGGGAGCTTGCGTGAAGGTCTGGGTACTCGGCACCGGCAGCAATGGGAACGCGGTCCTCCTCGAGGGGGATGGTACGCGCGTGCTCGTGGACGCGGGGTTCGGTCCGCGCGCACTGGCGGCGCGTCTCAAGGCGACCTCGATAGACCCCGCCTCGATCGATGCGTGTTTGTTGACGCACGATCACAGCGATCACATCAGCGGCGTCGCGCGCTGCGTGCGGCGTTGGGGGTGGGCAGTCTTCGCGACCGAAGGGACCGCGCGCTCACCAGCGCTGGCTGGTGTCTCGATCACGCAGCTCTCGGTGGGGAGGCCGATGCGCATGGATGGACTCGAGATCACTGCCCTGCCGGTTCCTCACGATGCGTTGGAGACGGTGGGCTTTCTCGCAACGACGATATCGACGGGAGCGCGCGCCGCGATCTGCTACGACGTCGGCCATGCCAACGAGCATGTTCGAACCTTGTGCAGAGAGGTCGATATCCTGGTGCTCGAGTCCAACCATGACGAAGGGATGCTTTGGGCGGGTCCGTACCCGCCATGGCTGTGTCAGCGCATCGCCGGCCGGGTGGGCCACCTGAGCAATCGCGACGCGGGGAAGCTGGCGCGCGAGAGCGTCACGTCACGCAGCGCTCACGTCGTGCTCGCCCACTTGAGTGAACAGAACAACACGCCGGAGATGGCGATGCACGCCGTGCGATCGGCGCTGCGCGGGACGGTGTTCAAAGGCAAGCTGACGACGGCGACTCAAGAGGGGGTGAGTGGCCCGTTCCTGCCGCGCGGCGCGAAGTTCCAGGACCCGCGGCAGTATTCGCTGTTTTGAGAGCGTCATCCGGCGCGTCGCTTTGCTCCAGCGACGCCGACCTTTGCTCCAGCGACGCCGACCTTTGCTCCA
>DATEHJ010000341.1:0-4369 GCA_035279645.1 Gemmatimonadaceae bacterium | reverse complement strand
CGCACACGCGATCGAACGTGACCGGAAGGACACTGAAGCAGGTGGCCACCTCATCGGACCTCGCCGTCGGCAGACGGAAGCAGTCGGTCACGCGATCAGCACAGAAGGACAGCATCGGGAGCCTCGCGAAGAGCCAACGTGAGCGGCCGGGTAGCTCACGAGAACCTGCGGCAACCTGACGGGAGCGCGTGCGAACTCGACCGGACCGCGCGGCAACTTGACGTGAGCGCGCGCGAACAATCACGGTGCGCGATCGTAACCTCATCGTACCGAAGAGATACCGGATGCGGCCTAACGATGCGCGGCCGCGTCCCGCCCTCGACTCCTTCACGTTACAGCAGAATGTCCGTCCCGAACGAGATCGTCGTTCCCGTCTGTCCCGCGGTATAGTACCCGAAGAATGAGCCCGTCGGTGAGCGCACGATGTGGATGTAGTGGGCGTTGAGCCGCCACGCGCGCGATCGATAGGGATAGTAGCTGACGCCGCCGGAGAGCTCCCACGGGTGCCGATCGAATTGATCCCAGAGGTATCCGGTCGCGGCGTAGAGCTCGAGTGTGCGCGGAATGACGGTGCGCCCCAACTCGGCCATGAATCCGGTGTCGTAGAGAGACGACTGCGGCAACGGTCCGTTGGCGACGAAGTCCCGTAGCCAGCGAAAATAGTACTCACCCATGAACGTCCAACCGCGATACTTGGCGCCGCCGTCAAAAGAGATGTAGTTGTATGTCAGCTTTTGCAGCGTGACGCCGGGTGCGAGCGCACCCGTCTCGAAGGCGTTGACGCCGTCGGAGAGCCTGATCTGCGTCGTCGCTGGAGGAGCCTGCTCGTTGGCGGCGCGGTCTTCTCGCGCGGTGGCGATGTTGAAGCCGATCTGCGTCGCGAGCTTCTTGTGGAACTCGAGATCGCCGAATCCGTTCCGTGGTCCGAACTCGCCGGTCGTCGGTTGCCAGCGCAAGCCGCCGCTGTAGGTGAGCTCGGGCTTGTCGACAATTTGCGTCACGCCCAATTGACTGATGTTGTTGTTCGTCGAGAGGATGTACATCAAGCGCGGAACGATGAAGCCAGTGATCCAGAAGCCGGAGGAGAAGCCGCCTCGAAAGAATTCTTCGGCCATCTGGCGGTCCGAGGCCGGGAAAAATGGCCATTGTCCCTGAACGGAGCGCGCAGTGATGTTGGGACCGATTCCGACACCGAAGACGAGCGCCGTCGACGCGCGATACTGCAGGTTCCCGAAGAGCAGCGTCTGCTGCGTCGTCGGCAGCGACCAGAGCGTGATGTTGTAGACGAACTTCGGATCGTAAAAGAATCCGGTGAGCCAGACGAAGGTGCGTTGCCAGTTGAGATCATTTCGCCGGTCGACGGGCCGAACCTGGCCGAGGTGATCGGTGAAGGAATTGCCGACCGGATACTGGTTCATGTAGCGGAACAGCCCGTACACGCTGATGTTCAGGCTGCCGCGCTGGGTCTTGATGATGTCGTAGCCGCTGGCCGGCGTGAACTCGCCGGCGAAGGAATTGGCGAAGGTGTTCGTCGTATCCTTCTTGGCAGGTACCGGGTCCGCCTCTTGGGATCGCGCGGCGGGCGCGAGGGCGATCGTTAGGATGGCGACGATGCGCAGCGATCGCGTCATGAACAACGAGCTCCGACTAACGGTGGTGTGACGTAAACCGACGTGTCTTGCACGAGATTTTTCCACTCGGGGACGCCTCTCGGGAAGTGAGACTAGGACGCGTCCCGACCGTGCCACATGGGCCTTTGGTCCCACACGGTTCTCACGGTTGAGTCGTTAGGCGGCCGTTCCCCTTGGTCCAATGGGCGGCGCTGACTCCCGAGCCTTAAGCTGACGACCATCATGTCGATGTGCGTCGTTAGGACTGGACCGAGTGACGGGGTGGCGAGGCTTACCAGCACGCGTCGTCGACGACAGCTGCGCGGCGCCGTCGTGGTGCTTGCTCTTGGCGTCGTCGCCTGCGCGCAGGCGACGCGGGTGTCCGCGCAGCCGCCGGCACCGGCGGACCCGAACTACGAGTTCAACGACTCGCACTTTCATCTCACGAACTACATCCAGCGCGGCACCGACTTGCACGCCTTTCTCGCGATCATGGGCCATCGCGTGGGGCACGTCGCGCTCTTCGGCATTCCGCTGCAGCAGCAATGGTCGGCGCGCGTCGATGGGAACAATGGGCCGACATACTACCTCAACTCCGACGCGCCGCTCTACTACTACAGCTTCACCGACGCGCAGATCGCGATGGCGTACAAGGCGCTCTCGCTCGCGGAGCAAGCGCGCTTCGATCCTATGATCACCGGGTTCAATCCGACGGACCTGTACGCGCCGGACCACATCCGGCGTGTGCTCAGGATCTTCCCCGGCGTGTTCACCGGCATCGGCGAGTTCACGGTCCACAAGGAGTTCGTCTCGGCCAAAGTCGCAGGAGGCGTGGCGAGCCTGCTCGATCCGGCGCTCGACAGCGTGCTCGCCTTTGCCGGCGAGGTGGGGTTGCTCGTCATCCTGCATAACGACGTCGACGTGCCGTTCGCGAAGCCGGGCTCCCCGCCGGCGTATCTCGAACAGATGCGCGACCTGATCGCGCGGCATCCGAACACGACCTTGATCTGGGCCCATACCGGCGTCGGGCGCATCGTGCGCCCGGTACAGCGTCACGTGGCGATGCTGGAGTCGCTCCTCAGCGATCCCAAGTTCAGCAATCTCTATTTCGATCTCTCCTGGGATGAGGTCGCGAAGTACATCGTCGCGAGCGACACGACCATCGCCGTCAGCGCCGCGCTCGTCAACAAATATCCCGACCGCTTCCTGTTCGGCACCGACGTCGTCGCGCCGTCGGACACCGGCCAGTACTACCACGTCTACGACATCTACAAACCATTTCTCGACAGACTGACGCCGTCGGCCCGCGCGCAGCTCTTACGCGGCAACTACGAGCGGCTCTTCGGCAACGCACGAAGGCGCGTGCGTGCCTGGGAGTCCGCACACGACCGCTGAGCGATGAACACCTAACGAGGCGATGACCATGAAGCTCATGAGACGGACGCCCGCCGTCGCGTCGCTGGTGCTCTGCACCGGGATGCCGGTCGCGGCACAGACGCTGACGAGCCAGGCAGCGAAGAAAGCCCAGTCGGACACCGCAACGAAGATCGAGGTCTACGGCTTCGCGCAGGGCGACGCGATCGGTGACTTTCGTACGAACAACCCGGACTGGTTCGACGTGAATCGACCGTCGAAGCTGCCGGCGTTCGAGGACGAGTTCGGCCACAACGGCCACACCTGGTTCAGCGCGCGGCAAACCCGCTTCGGCGTCAAGGCGACCGTTCCGACGAAATCGAAGGACATCAAGATCGTTTTCGACTGGGACCTCTTCGGTGTCGGCGTCGATGCCGGACAGACGACGATCCGGCCGCGGCACATGTACGGCCAGTGGGGCCAGTTCGGCGGGGGGCAGCTCGAGAGCCCATTCATGGACCTCGACGTCTTTCCGAACATTCTGGACTACTGGGGGCCTAACGGAATGTTGTTCTACCGCAATGTCCAGCTCTTTTGGCAGCCGATCAACAATGGCAACGGCACGAACTTGACCGTCGCGCTCGAGCGGCCGGGCGCGAGCGGTGATGGCGGCGTCGTCGCCGACCGCATCGAGCTGCAGAACGTCGTTGGGCGATTCCCCGCGCCGGACATCTCCGCCGGCTATCGGCTCGGTGAGAAGTGGGGCTATGTGAAGCTCGCGGCGATCGTGCGCTGGATCCGCTGGGATGACCTGCTTCCCAACGACGCCTTCGATTTGAGCGGTGGGACCACCGGCTGGGGTGTCAGCCTCAGCGGCGGCTTCAACGTCACGCCGATGGACGTGCTTCGCTTGCAGCTCGTGGAGGGGGCTGGTGTTGAGAACTATTTCAACGATGCGCCGCAGGACATCGGTGTGAAGCGCAATCCGGGAAACCTCGTCACGCCGGTGACGGGCCAAGCGCTTGGAGACTTCGGCCTCGTGGCCTATCTCGACCACCGGTGGAATTCGCGCTTCACGAGCGCCATCGGCTACTCGCGCGTCGCCATCGACAACAGCGATCTCCAGCTACCCACCGACTTCAGGATTGGCCAATATGCAAGCGCGAATCTCCTGTGGACGCCGGTGCCTAACGTGATGCTCGGTGGCGAGTTCCAGTGGGCTCACCGCAACAACTTCCAGGACGCCTTCACGGCCAGCGACTATCGCCTGCAATTCTCCGCCAGGTACAGTTTTTCTCAGACGTTCGGAGGAGGAACGACTCATGAAGTCCCTAAAGCACAAGACTGATATCATCGTCCGCCGCGTCGCTCTTGCCGCGACACTGCTTGCCCTCACGGCGCAGGCC
>DATEHJ010000340.1:0-15914 GCA_035279645.1 Gemmatimonadaceae bacterium | reverse complement strand
TGGCGGTATGCGCGACCCCTTTTAGGAGAACAGCATGAGCTCTCTTAGGCGGCACCACCGATGGTGCCTCGCAGGAATGGCGCTGTTTCTGGCACTCCCGAGCATCGCTCGCTCGCAGCAGCCAGTGACCGTGAGCGGTCGAGTGGTCGATGAGAGCGGGCAACCGCTCGCCACGGCAAACGTTTCGATCCCAGAACTGAGCTTGAACGCGCGGTACTCGCCAGACGGTAGCTATCGGATTGTGGTACCTGCCGCCCGAGTAGCGGGACAGCAGGTGTCGCTCGTCGCCCGATCCCTCGGACGACGCGCGCAGACCGCGACGATTCGGCTGACGGCCGGAGATTCCGTCGTTCGCAATTTCACGCTCCAGGCGGATCCGCTTCGTCTAACGGAAGTGGTTGTCACTGGCGCCGGAACGCAGAGCATCGCCGAGCAACTCGGCACAGCCCGCGCCTCGGTCACGGGAGCAGAGGTTCAGCGCGCGAACGAGCCGAACCTCGTTACTGCTCTCGCCGGGAAAATCCCTAACGTCGTGACCAATCAGGCAAGTGGTGACGCCGGAGCATCGACCGCGATTCAGATCCGCGGCGCGAAAAGCTTCGGCACCAGCCAGCCTGTTTTCGTCATCGACGGCGTCGTGATCAGCAACACGACTCGCGGCGGCGTGCTTTCCGGCGCACCCTCGATCAACCGCGCAGCGGATATCAATCCGGAAGACATCGAGTCGATGGAGATCCTCAAGGGAGCCGCGGCGGCGTCCATCTACGGCGCGAGTGCCGGATCCGCGGGCGCGATTCTCATCACGACGAAGCGCGGCCATGCGGGGACGACGCAGTGGAATCTGCGGAGCACGTACCAGGCAGACGATCCAATCAAGACCGTCCCATATCAGCGCAGCTATGGCGTCGGATCGGGAGGAGTCTCCAGTCAGTGCACTACCGTCAACTGTTCAATCAGTTCGAGCTTCTTCTCGTGGGGACCGAAGTTGGCCGACGGCACGCCCACGTATGACCACGCGAAAGAGATCTACGAGACCGGAACGATTTGGGACAACACGCTTTCGGCGTCGGGTGGCACAGAGCGTACGACGTTCTATCTGTCCGCCGGGACTCTCAACAACAATGGCTTCATTGTCGGCGACAACGATTACCTGAATCGGTACACGATTCACTTCAATGGCTCCCACCGTCCGCTCGACAATCTCACCATCGGCGCGAGCGGATCCTACGTGCAGACAACGGCCGCAGGCATCGATCGCGGCAACTCGATCAATGGTCTGACGCTCAACGCGCAGCGTCAGCCGCCGGACTTCAACGCCAAGCAGTATCTGGATCCGGTTACGGGACTTCATCGTTCCTGGCGCTTCCCGAATCCGGGACCAACGGCGTTCACGAACAGCCGCGGGTTCGACAACCCATTCTACGCCATCAACCAGGATCAGCTCACCGCGGGAACCGGCCGGTTCTTCGGTAATGTCAACACGAACTGGCAACCGCTTTCCTGGGTCACCCTGAACTGGACGTTGGGTGGCGATTACAACGGTGACGATCGCAGCTACGCCTACGCACAGGCCAGCGCGGGGCTGAACGGCGGACAGATCGAGCGCTGGCAGTTCTACGATCGCATTATCGACCACAACCTCACGGTTACGGGAACGCACAGCCTGACCTCCAACATCAATGCCAGCCTAACGCTGGGTCAGAACCTCAACGAGACCTACTTTCGACAGGTCGACGTCGTTGGCCAGACGTGGATTGCGCCACAGCCTTTTAAGCTCGCGAATACGGTGACGCGCACCGTTCCGACCGACGCCGAACAGCGCCGTCGGGCCGATGGGTACTTCGGACAGTTGAACTTGGACCTCTACGATCAGCTGTTCTTGGGTGGTCGCCTCCGCGACGATGGAAACTCCGCATTCGGTCTGGGTCATCAACGCGCGCTGTATCCCGGCGCGACCGCGGCGTGGAGCTTCACGAAATTCTTCCAGATTCCGGAACGCTTCGTGAGCTTCGGCAAGGTGCGCGTCGCGTACGGCGAGAGCGGACAGCAGCCGCCGCTTTACGCCACCCAGGACGTCTTCTCGACGACGGCGATCAGCGATTTCAACCCTGCGTCCATCCAAGCACCGACGCTCAATGGCATCGGTGGTCTGTATCCTTCCGGCACGCGAGGCAACACGGACATCAGGCCTGAGCGAGTTCGCGAGTTCGAATCCGGCGTCGACCTCAGCCTCTATCATGGAAAGGGCGATCTGTCGATTACGAACTACACATCGACGTCGCACGACGTGATCTTCAGCGTTCCGTTGCCGCCGTCGACCGGCTACACCGCGGTGAACCTCAACGCCGGCGCGCTGAGCAACAAGGGCTGGGAAGTAACGACCAGCTATCGGCCCGTAGATCGTCGCGACCTATCGATCGAGATCGGTGGGAACTGGGGCCGCAATCGCAACTTGGTCACCAGTCTCGGTGCCATTGACGCGCAGTTGGCTGGCACGGTGCCGATGCCAACGGCGGCAAACTGCGGTCCTGAGGCAAAGGTCCCGCGCTGCACGACGGGTATTGGCTCCGCATTCGCGGGCCAAGCCACCTTCGCGCAAGTGGGTTACCCGTTAGGCGTTTGGCGCAGTCAGGACTTTGCTCGCTGCGGCCGTGGTCTAACGACGGTCACCTATCAGGGTGTGGCCAATGACGTTGCGGCCGCGTGCCAGGGAGCACCCGACGGGGCGCTGTACATCGCCGCGAACGGCTTCCCGATCACCGATCCCACGGAGCGCGCGGTCGGCAATCCGTGGCCGGATTGGACCGCTGGCGTGAATGCGAGCGTCCGCGTCAGGGGCGTCACCCTCAGCGCGTTCCTCGATCATCGTCATGGCGGCGACGTTCTCAACATGACCCGTGCCTCGATGTACCAGTACGGCACGCACAAGGACACGGAGATCCGTGGTGAATCGCGCACGTTCGGCCAGGACATGCTCTGCCAGAACAAGACGTGCGACGTTCTCAATGGCCCCGTTGTTGGTCCGGGTGCCGGAAAGGCGGTCGTGATCGGCGAAGGTTGGTTCAGCGCCGGAGCGCTCGGTGGTGGTCAGGGTGCTACGGGCGGACCCATCACGACCCGTTTAGAGGATGCTACGAATACCAGACTGCGTGAGGTGTCGATCGCGTACACGTTCACCCAGGCCTGGCTGCAGCGCGCGGGCGGAATCAGTGCTATGGATGTGAAGTTGTCAGCTCGCAACGTGAAGCTCTGGACCCCGTACAGCGGTACCGATCCGGAAACGAACCTCGGCGGCGCGCAGAACGCCAACCGCGGCATCGACTGGTTCAACACGCCGTTGACGCGCGGGTATGTCGTGTCCGTCTCACTCCACCGCTAGCCTAAAAGAGGACACGATAAATGAAGAAGAGCATGCATGTATTGGTTGGCCTCGGAGCTCTGTTGTCGGCGGCTGCGTGCAGCGATTTTCTGAACGGGCCGGGACTCACTGAGAATCCGAACCAGGCCACGGCGGCTACATCGCTGCAGCAATTGATCGCGGTGCAGGCCGGCACGTTCACGCGCGTTGAGGGCCAGCTCGCCCGATCCGCGGGGATCTACACTCAGCAGATCATCGGCAGCAACAATCAGCAACTGCAGTGGGCCACGCAGTACGGCCAATCGGAAAGCGACATTCCCGGCACGATGAGCGGCTTCTACACCGGCAACGGTCTCCTCGGCCTACGGAACATTCAGGCTGCGGGGAACGCCGCGGGTGACAAGTTTCTCGAGGGAATCGGGAAAATCTGGGAGGGTTATACCATGGGAACGGCGACCTCCGTATGGGGAGACATGCCGTACAGGGAAGCGCTGAATCCCGCCATTCTCACGCCGAAGCTCGACCCGCAGCAGCAGATCTATTCCGACGTGCAGGCGCGGCTCGACGAAGGAATCACGCTATTGCAGGGTGCGGCGACGACAGGCAACTGCGAGCCGGCGGACTTGATCTACTGCGCCACCAGCACGACCCGGGCGATACAGATCTCACGCTGGATCGCAGCCGCTAATACCATGAAGGCGCGCTTCTACCTGCATCTGGTCGAGCGCAACGGCGCTTCGGCGTATCAATCAGCGCTCACGGCTGCCGCAAAGGGCATCGCTGAAGCGCCGACGAGCGCGTCGCAGGCAATGAACGGTCAGGCTCCTGGCGATTTCCGGTCGTTCCACGGCAGCACGCTCGACCAGGATGCCAACATCTGGTACGAATTCTTGAACTCGCGTCAGGACATCGTCGCCGGAAACACGTTGGTCGCGATCCTTCAAGCGCGTACCGACCCACGGCTCGCAGCGTACTTTGACCCGAATGCGCAGGGCAACTTCCGCGGAATGGATCAGAATGCCGTGGTCGTTGGAGGTGGCGCCGCCTCCGTGGTCAATGTGTCCACGCGGCGCGCGCCTACGTTCCGCCAACCGCTCGTGACTTGGGCGGAGAACCAACTCATTCAGGCCGAGGCGCAGTTTCAGATCAATGGCGCGGCGGCTGCGTTGCCTTTCGTGAACGCGGTTCGCGCAGCTGTTGGATTGCCGGCACTCGCCGCCGTCACGTTCCAAGACGTGATGACCGAGAAGTACATCGCGATGTACCAGAACATCGACGTTTGGTCCGATTGGAAGCGCACCTGCATACCGCAGCTCACGCCTTTCGGCTCGGCCACCGAAATACCCGGTCGGTTGCCCTATAGCTCGACCGAGCGTGTTGCCAATCCGAACCTCCCGCTGCCATCAGCCTATCCGACTGGCACGACAGGCCCCTCGGCGCTGCGAAACTGGGATGACCCGAACAAGTGTCCCTGAGTTAGTCTGATTAAACACGGAAAGGCGACCGGTCCGGCGAACGCCGGGCCGGTCGTTTATCTTCCCGCCACGCATTCGCATCTACTAACCCCCTCGATGCAGCCGCTCCCCCTCGCGCCCCACGCTCGCCCTACATCGCGTCGTAGTCTCGGTGTTCTCGCGATCCTATTCGGACCGCTGGTCGCTTGCTACACGCAGCATGCACTCACGGCTCCGACGCCCGCGGCCGGAACGCACATCGTCGCTGAGCTGACGGATTCGGGAACGGTTATCATGGCGAACCAGCTCGGTCCGGGCGTCACCGAAGTCGAAGGCGTATTTGCCCAATCGGATGGAGCGAACTGGAAGCTCTTGATGACGCGTGTCGAGCAACGCGGTGTCGGCTCGACCTTCTGGAATCGGGAGCCAGTGAGTTTTCCGCGCATCGCGCTCACCCGCGTGACCGACCGACAGCTCGACAAGAAGCGAAGCTGGATCGCGGCCGGCATAATCGCCGCGGCAGCTATCATCGCCGCCAGAGCCTTCGGCGCCTTCAACTTCATCAGTGAAGGCGGCAGCGAGAGCACGTCCACCAAGTAGCGCAGTCGCGGCTCCGCCGTTTGCACATGCTGAGTATCGCGACCGCTATTTTCCGCTTCGGGTCCAAATGCCGACGAGGCCGCAGCGCGCGTTAAACGTCGTGGAGTTGAACTGCGGCGGCATCTCCGATGGCGCGTAGACTTCGACGGCAACCACTTCCTCGACCGCGATGTAGTGATTGATCGGAATGTCCTGGGAAGTCGGCAACGGGCTTCCGTTGACATAGAACATCATCGAACATCGACTGCCACGCATCGTTACGAGCACGTTGTCGCCGTACGTCCCGTTCGCGGGACGAACTTGTATGCCGGGCACGCGGCGCAGAATGTCAGTGACCTGACGCGGCTGCATCCGCTCGATGTCGTCACGCGTGAAGAATACGCCGGGGCCGCGAGACCGCCGTTCCTCGAACCCTCGTAATGCTGCCGTGCCTTCATTCGTCACGGCCACCGGGTCCAGCTCCGCTGCCACCGGGAGCAATTTCACGCGTAGGTGGAGCGTATCTCCAATCCGCACATCGATTGGAAGCTGTACGGGCGTATATCCGAGTCGTCGTACATCGATCAGCTGCCGCCCCGCCGGAACATTCTCGAGGACGAACAGCCCGGCAGAGCCAGCCGCTGTGGAGAGCGTCGTCCCGATGATCGCGACATAGGCGAGCGGCACTGGCTGAGAGTCAGCGCCAATCACTACGCCGGTGACACTGCCGCTCTGAGCGGACGCTGAGCCAGGCGTCTGTGCAGCGCAAAGAGTCGCCGCAACCAGGAGCGCGCGCATTTGTCCCTTCCCGCGTAAGACACACGGCAGCAGAGGGTGGATGCATCGTGCGAAGGGCGCTCTGACAATCGCACCCTAACGCTGCCCCTCAATATTGCGCTTACGCGGCGAATTGCCAGAGATGCTGGGCGATGAGGGCGCCTTACGCCGTCGCCGCCCGCTCAGTCACGACTCGCACCTGGTTGTCGGCGACCTGCAGAAACCCGCCCTCCACGGAGAAGCGTCGCCCTCCCGTCCCCGCGCCGCCGACGTCGATCCGCAATGTTCCCTTGCCGAGGAGCGTCATCATCGGCGCGTGACCGGTGAGGATGCCCACTTCACCGTCGAACGCCGGCGCGACGACGGATTCCGCGTCGCCCTCGAAAAGGACGGCCTCCGGCGAGATTACGATGACGGTGAACATGTTAGCCAATGCTCAACTCTGAGCCAGTCGCTTCGCGTTCTCGACAACGTCTTCGATGCCCCCTGCCATGAAGAACGCCTGCTCCGGCAAGTTGTCGAACTCACCAGAGACCAATCGTTCGAATGACGATACCGTTTCCTCGAGCTTGACGTACTTACCGACAATCCCGGTGAACTGCTGTGCCACCGCGAACGGCTGCGACATGAATCGCTGCACGCGGCGAGCACGCGCGACGATGCGCTTGTCTTCTTCCGAGAGCTCGTCCATGCCAAGGATTGCGATGATGTCCTGCAGCTCCTTGTATCGTTGTAGAATTCGCTGTACCTCGGTCGCAACCTTATAGTGGCGCTCTCCGATGTACTGTGGGTCGAGAATTCGCGACGACGACGAAAGCGGGTCGACGGCCGGATAGATCCCGAGCTCAGTAATGGCGCGCGACAACACCACCGTCGCGTCGAGGTGCGCAAAGGCAGTTGCCGGGGCAGGATCGGTGATATCGTCGGCCGGCACATAGATGGCCTGCACCGATGTGATCGAGCCCGAGCGGGTCGACGTGATCCGTTCCTGCAGATCGCCCATTTCTGTGGCGAGGGTCGGCTGGTATCCCACCGCGCTCGGCATGCGCCCAAGTAGCGCCGACACCTCCGAGCCTGCCTGCGTGAATCGAAAAATGTTGTCGATGAATACAAGAACGTCCGCGCCTTCCGTGTCACGGAAGTATTCCGCCACCGTTAGGCCAGTCAGGCCCACGCGGAGACGCGCGCCCGGCGGCTCGTTCATCTGTCCGTAGATCAGTGCGACCTGACCCAGAATGTTCGCTTCCTTGAACTCCAGGTAGAGATCGTTGCCTTCGCGCGTGCGCTCGCCCACGCCGCAAAAGACCGATTTTCCACCATGACCCTTCGCCACGTTGTTGATCAACTCCTGAATGACGACCGTTTTGCCGACGCCCGCGCCGCCGAACAATCCGATTTTTCCGCCCTTCACGAACGGGGCGATGAGATCGATGACCTTGATGCCGGTTTCGAAGATCTCGGTCTTCGGCTCGAGGTTCACGAAGTCCGGTCGCTTGCGGTGAATCGGCCAACGCGGCGCGTCTTTCGGGATTGGCGGACCGTTGTCGACGGGCTCACCAACCACGTTGAGAATCCTGCCCAACGCCGCTACGCCAACCGGTACCGTTATCGGACCACCGGTGTCCACGACCTCGAAGCCGCGCTCCACACCATCAGTCGTGGACATCGCGACCGCGCGCACCTGGTTGCGGCCGATGTGCTGCTGCACCTCGGCAACCACGTGGATGTCATCCCCCATCTCCGTCTTGCCCGTGATGTCGAGCGCATTGTACAGCTCCGGCAGATGCTCGGCCTCGAACTCGACGTCGAGCACCGGTCCAATGACCTGGACGATCTTGCCGATATTTCTTATCGCCGTTGTCGCGGCCATGTTGGTTCCTCGTGATGAGCTGGCTGACGGCGCGCAAAGCGCACTGTCCTATCCTTGTAGCGCGGCTGCCCCGCCGACGATCTCGGCGATCTCCTGTGTGATGTTCGCCTGACGTGCCCGATTGTACGTACGACGCAGGATGTTGAGCATGTCGCTCGCGTTGTCCGTCGCGTTCTTCATCGCCGTGCGTTGCGCGCTGTAGAACGCCGCCGTGTTCTCAACGAGCGCGCGGTACACCATGTTCCGCACGTACGACGGCAGCAGCGACGACAGAATCTGTTCTGCCGATGGAAAGAGCAGGTAGTCGTGATGCTTGCTCTCCTTCGTGGCCGGCGGCGTCACGGGGAGAATCTTCTCCGTCGTCGGCGGCGTCGAGATTGCCGATCGGAAGTGGGCGTGCACGATGTACACGGCGTCGAGGAGACCCTTCGCAAAGCCGGACATCAGGTTGTCGACGAGCTCCGCGGCGTTCCGCGCCGTCGGCCGGTCACCGATGTCAATTCGGCTCGAGGCGATCGCCCGTCCGATGTACTTGTAGTACCCGAGTCCCTTGCGACCGACGGCGTGGAGCTCGACTTCAACGCCGTCTCGCTCTAGCTGCGCGATGAGCGTCCGGCTTTCACGAATCAGATTCGCGTTGAACGGGCCCGAGAGACCCCGATTGCCCGTGATGAGCAGCACCGCCGCGCGTTTCACCTGCGTCGGCTGTCGGAGGAGCGGGAATCGTTCGGCCAGATCGGGAGAATACAACTGGGACATCACCTCGCCTAACGCGGCGGCGTACGGCCGCGCGGCGATGACACGGTCCATCGCCCGCTTCATCTTCGATGTCGCGACCATTTCCATCGTGCGCGTGATCTTGCGCGTGTTCTCGACGGATTTGATCCGGCCCTTGAGTTCGCGTCCCTTTGCCATCGCTGAAGTCCGGCTGGTTCAATGCGTGATTGACGCCTAACGAACAGCCGCTTCGATCGTCGGCCGCTCCTCCGCCGTGCCGACCGACTTCTTGTACGCCTCGATCCCGCGACGCAGATCTGCTTCGAGCTCCTTCGAGAGGTCCTTCGACTGACGAAGGCCGTCGCCGACCTGCGGGAAGCTCGCCGCCATGTAGTCGAGGAAACCACGCTCCCACACCCGCACCTTCTGCGTCGGCACGTCGTCGAGGAATCCGTTCGTCACCGCGAAGATGATCATCACCTGCTGCTCGACCGGCATCGGTTGATACTGTCCCTGCTTCAGCACCTCCACCGTACGCGCGCCACGATCGAGCTGTCGCTTGGTGGCGGCGTCCAGGTCGGATGCGAAGGCGGCGAACGCTTCCAATTCTCGATACTGGGCGAGATCGAGGCGAAGGCGGCCCGCCACCTTTCGCATCGCCTTCACCTGCGCCGATCCACCAACCCGCGACACCGAGATGCCGACGTTGATCGCGGGGCGCACACCAGCGAAGAACAAGTCGGCCTCGAGGAAGATCTGGCCATCGGTGATCGAGATGACGTTCGTCGGAATGTACGCGGACACGTCGCCGGCCTGCGTTTCGATGATCGGAAGTGCCGTCAGTGATCCGCCCGGCTTGAGAATGTTCGTACCATCGACCACACCGGCGTCCTCGCGCAGCTTTGCCGCACGCTCGAGCAAGCGTGAGTGGAGGTAGAACACGTCTCCGGGATATGCCTCACGACCTGGCGGCCGCCGCAGAACGAGGGACAGCTGACGGTACGCGGCCGCCTGCTTCGACAAGTCGTCGTAGACGCAGAGGGTCGGCCGGCCTTCGTTATACATGAAGTACTCAGCCATCGCGCAGCCGCAGTACGGTGCGATGTACTGCATCGGCGCAGGATCAGACGCCGACGCGACGACAACGATCGAATACTCCATCGCGCCCGCCTCGCGGAGACGCTGCACGACCGACGCGACCGTCGACGCTTTCTGTCCGATCGCGACATACACGCAAATGACGCCCTGACCCTTCTGATTGATGATCGTATCGATCGCGACCGCGGTCTTGCCCGTACCGCGATCACCGATGATCAGCTCTCTTTGGCCGCGGCCGATCGGAATCATCGAGTCAATCGCTTTGAGCCCGGTCTGGAGCGGCTCCTTCACCGGCTGCCTAACGATGATGCCGGGCGCCTGCGACTCGACCTTGCGCGTGATCTTCGAGTCGACCTCACCCTGGCCATCGATCGGTCGTCCGAGTGCGTCCACCACGCGCCCGACGAGCGAGGGGCCGACCGGCACCTCCAACACGCGCGCCGTGCGACGGACCTCGTCGCCTTCCTTCAGCTGCAAATAGTCGCCGAGAATGACGGCGCCGATGTTGTCCTCTTCGAGATTCAGCGCCAGCGCGGTAACGGCGTTGCCCGTATCCGACGAGCGGATCTCGAGCATCTCACCCGCCATGGCCTTCTGCAATCCATAGATGCGGGCAATGCCGTCCTTCACTTCCAACACGGTCCCGACCTCTTCGACATCGAGCTCGTGCAGATCGGCTGCTTCAATTTCGCGAAGCAGAATGTCCTTGATTTCACCCGGGCGGAGCGTCGTGTCGGTGGCCATACGGAGGTCCTGAATCATCCAGCGGTGAAAGGCCAAGAAGCGCTTGTGAAAAATATCACAAGCTCGGATTCTCGCAAGACGCGATCACCAAAACCAAGCCCGCCCACAGCCTGCCAGTCGGCGTAGCTACGAACTGTCTTGCGTTATATCGGTACCAGTGCAACTCGTGCTGCCATGCATCTTCCCCGCATGGCAGCCGGCGTGCGGGACCTCAAAGTCTGGCAGGAAGCGGTCGCCTTGGGGGGCGAGGTCCTCCGTGTCGTTCGCCACATCGCCAAACGCGAAACCAAGACTGCAACCGACTCCTTGATTCTCACCGCGATCGCCGTCGCAAGTCATATCGCCGAAGGCTATGGGCGCTACACTGCGCCGGAACAACGACAGCTCTATCGAGCCGCTAAACGAGACCTTCTCAGGCTCGAAACACAACTCGCGATTCTGCGCCACGCCGACCTCCTCTCGCTTGCCGCGCACGGAGATCTACTCAAGCGAACCCACCACGTCGCCCGGCTACTGGCCGGGTACATCGTCTATCTCGAACGCCAGCGATCGTCAGAGGACGAGAGTACTGTCCCCGCAAAACCAGTCTCCGCCATCACGTCGTCGTGAGCCTTCGGCTTGCGACGCGCGCGACTTTACTGCCCTCGACTGCGACCGTGTCCTCGAGAGAAGCGTTCGATGAGATCAATGGTGCGTAGCCGAGTGAGCGACGCAGACTTTGTTCCTACTATGCGCTGCGCTGTAGTCGACAAATGCGATGGCGAAGCGAAGCCTAACACTTTCGCGACATCGCGTACGTCATAGCCCGGATTCTTGGCCAGCTCGGCGGCGGCTATGAGCCTGACGAGATCGATTATCCGCTTGAGATTGGGACCGCCGTCGGCCGCAAACGTGCGGCTGAGATGCTCTCGCGTCATGCGGAGCACTTTCGCAAGCGAGTCGGTGCGCACGCCTCGACCGGCGTGCTCGACGACGCAGCGCCAGGCGGTCTGCTGCAGCGGCGTCGACAGCGCTAGTGCGCTCGGTGGTTCGTGCAAAGCTCGGGCGAATCGCGCCGTGAACGACTCTCGGCTCACGATTTCGCGCGCCACGACGTCGTCGACCCCCTCCACCAACACATCGGAGAAGTCGTTCGCGGCGCAGTGCGCCAACGTCGGGCCGTCCGATGCCCGCAGCGGCAAGAGGCCGAAAAACGGAACGCTCGGGAATTCCCTCGCGAGCCCGGCGACTCGCCACGTTTCTTCGTTGGTCGGTGTCGTGGATCCAACGTCGACGATCGCTGCGTCTACGAGCGTATCGCGGAAGGTCTGTGCAAAGGCGGCCGAAGTCCGCGTGACGACCAAACGATTTCGCCGACGCGGAAAAATCGCGCGAGCCATCGCGCGAGCGCGATCTCGCTGCGCGAAGATCACTATCGAAGGCGTGTTGACCGCCGCCGCGGGCCGCGCGCTCACGAGCATCCGTCCTTAGATGGATGACGACGACGTCGTAGCCGTTGGAACGAGCGCTCGCGCCCTTCGCAGCACGTCTCGCGCGTTGGCGTACGAGATCAACTCCTCCGCTTCGTTGAATGGAAGCCATCGGCACGCGGTGATCCCTTCGGTCCGCTGAGGCGACGTCGTCGACTCGGCGGTTTCCATCAAATAGAAATGGCAGATCTTGTGAATCAGCTTTCCGCGAAAACGAAAGTGCCAATCGATCGTTTGGACCAAACCACGGACAACCAGATCCGACAATCCAGTCTCTTCACTCACCTCGCGTAAGGCAGCCGCGTCCGGGAGCTCGCCGTCCTCGACGTGTCCCTTCGGAAAGCCCCAATTCCGGTAGCTGTCGCGAATGAGCAGATAGACCGGAGAACCGTCGACGACGCGGTACACGACTCCACCCGCCGACGTCTCTTCCTTCGCGTGTGCCCGCGTCATCGCTGGCCGGGATTGCGTCCGCCCTGCACTGCGGTAGCGAGCGGCTCGTCGTCGAGTGTCGGTCGCCCCTCGATGAACTGCCTCACGATCGGATCGGTCGTGTTGCGAATCTCATCGACGGTTCCAACTTGTTGAACTCGACCCTGATAGAGCATCGCGATCCGGCTGCCGACCGAGTATGCACTCCGCATGTCGTGCGTGATCACGACGCTCGTTACGCCGAGTCGCTCGCGCATGCGCACCATGAGCTCGTCGATCACGGCGCTGGTGACCGGATCGAGTCCCGTCGTCGGCTCATCATACAGGATGTACTTCGGGCGCAGCGCGATCGCGCGCGCGATCCCCACTCGCTTGCGCATGCCTCCCGAAAGCTCGGCGGGAAAGCGCGATTCAACTCCCGGCAGGTCGACGAGCTCCAGCGCCTCGTTGACGCGCCGCTGACACTCCGACTCCTCGAGATGTTGCTGCTTCCGAAGCCCCATCGCGACGTTCTCGCCGATGGTCATCGAGTCGAAAAGCGCTGCGAATTGAAAGACGTATCCGATGTGCGAACGGAGCTCGTACAATTCGCGCCGCGGGAGCGTCGGTACCTCTCGGCCATCGACCCAGACTTCGCCACGGTCAGGCTCGAGCAATCCAACGATGTGCTTGATCGCGACGGATTTCCCCGTGCCGGAGTATCCGATGATCACCATCGTCTCCCCTTCCGCGACATCGAGGCTGAATCCCTCGAGCACGCGCTTGGGTCCGAACGATTTGTAAACGTCGACGAGGCGAATCATGCGGAGGGACCGACAGCCATTTCGGGCGGGGACGCGAAAGGAGGCGACGCGAAATCTGTCCGGAGCATGACTGCTATCGCTAGGTCCAACGTCACAGGAAAAGAGAAGGGGCCGGTTTGCACCGGCCCCTCGTCACCTGCATTCGTGCGCTTTACGCGGCGAAGCTGCCGAGCGCGCGGCCAACGTCGCCTTCACGCAACCGCTTCAACGCACGATCGCGCAACTGACGGACGCGCTCGCGCGTTACGCCCAACATCGAACCAATCTCCTCGAGTGTGTGCTCACGTCCACCCTCGAGGCCGAAATAGAGTCGAAGCACCTTCGCGTCGCGCGGCGGCAACGTGCCGAGTGCCTGCTCGATTTCATCGTTGAGGAAGCGATTCATGGCCTCCTCCTCGGTGTCCGGCATTTCGTCGGCAACGAACCGCTCGATGAGCGAACGATCACCTTCCGGATCCATTGGCGCATCGAGCCGAACGTCACTCGTATTCAGCGCCGCGAGCGACTGCACGACGTCAGCGGACAAACCCGTGAGTTGCGAAAGCTCTTCGGGACTCGGTTCGCGATTCAACTTCTGACGGAGAATCTCCGAGGCCTTGATGATGCGCGAGAGATCCGCCGTGCGATTGAGCGGCACACGCACGGTACGACCCTGCCGCGCGAGCGCGGAGAGAATTGCCTGACGAATCCACCACACCGCGTACGAAATGAACTTCACGCCCTGATCGGGATCGAACTTACGCGCCGCGGTGAGCAGCCCAACGTTCCCCTCACCGATCAAGTCGATGAGCGGAAGACCGCGGTTCTGATACTTCTTCGCGACAGAGATGACGAAACGCAGATTGCGCTTCACCAGCTCTTGTAAGGCGTCCTGGTCGCCAGCGCGGATTTTCCGAGCCAGGTCGATCTCCTCGGTCCCCTTGAGCAGCGGATACGTGCTCACTTCATAGAGGTACTGATCGAGGATGTCGCGCTCCGGTTCACTCGGAGCGATCCCAGCGGGAGCCGCGCGGCGGCGACGACGCTTCAATTCGGTCATTGGTGCTTGGCCTCGCGCTTTCGGCGCATTTCGAGGTAGGCATCTATGAGCGGCGACGACTTCCAATGCAGCGTCGCATCTCTACGGTTGACGAGCCGCGATCGCTGAAGATCTGCGGCAGCTTTTTCTGGGTCGACGGCGACCCAAGAAGGCGCTGCAAAATACTGGCCGCAGACGTTTTCGCTAGGTCCACTTTCGTTGACACGCCATATACACACGGCTATACTTCGCGGTTCCTGACGGCCGGCCTTAGTGGACACCGCACGCGGCTGCTCAAGGGGGCGTAGCTCAGTTGGGAGAGCGCGTGAATGGCATTCACGAGGTCAGGGGTTCGATCCCCCTCGCCTCCATCGCCTCTGCGGGAATAGCTCAGTTGGTAGAGCACAACCTTGCCAAGGTTGGGGTCGCGGGTTCGAGTCCCGTTTCCCGCTCTCGCGGTGGTGGATGTTGGGAGCATGGTTTTGACGGACCTGTGTCCAGCGAGGGCGGTTAGCTCAGTTGGTTAGAGCGCCACGTTGACATCGTGGAGGTCACAAGTTCGAGTCTTGTACCGCCCATGGCCGCAGCGAAAATCGCTGCGGCTTTTTCTTTTCGCTGTGTGGCGACTCACACTTCGCGACGAAGTTCTTGGAGAGGACGCGCGAGCATGCGAGCAGCGCAAACGACTCGACAGGCTGCACGCCAGCGAGCGAGAGTGCAGCCGCGTGGGAAACTACACTCGCACGCAAGTCCTTGCGCTTGACGGCGTTTTCGCTGGCGCCTACTTTCCGAGACTGCACAATGACGCGCCGCTTAGACGCGTTGTCGTGCACCGTGCGCCGCTTTTCCGCGGTCGCTACGAGAAATCGGCGCCCGTAGCTCAATTGGATAGAGCATCTGACTACGGATCAGAAGGTTGGAGGTTCGAGTCCTTCCGGGCGCGTCGTTGACGCGATAGTGCGCCGGTTCGGCGGGGCGTAGCTTAGCCCGGTAGAGCGCCTGCTTCGGGAGCAGGAGGTCGCTGGTTCAAATCCAGTCGCCCCGACCATTACTACGAAGCCCGTCGGCCGCAAGCCGTCGGGCTTTCGTCTTTCGGGACCCGTCGCACACGCTCGAGTTGAGGGAATGCTGATGGCGGCCGCGACCCTTCGGGCAATGGAGGCTCACCCTTCGCGCATAACGACAGTGCTGGCCGCTCGCCTAACGAATGCCGATGCCGAGCGACGCGTTGAGATCCCAAACTGACGGCCGCGCGCCACTGCGTTGACCCGGGTGCCGGCGACTGATACCTTTCCCGACCTGATTGACCTGGTTTGCGCGCGTAGCTCAGCTGGATAGAGCGTCGGCCTCCGGAGCCGAAGGTCACAGGTTCGAATCCTGTCGCGCGCGCTCTCAGGCGCCGGTCCCTGGAAGTCGCTCCTTATCGCGCTCGCGCTTCGCCCCGCTAGACGTGCGAAGCCCCCCCCCGCTCTAACCCTGCATAGAGCCCTCGCGTGCGTTGGTCCGAGCCTTGCCCAACCCATCGGTGCGTCCTCGTTTTCATTCAGGTAGCGCAGGCTGCCAATGCCGCGTCGGACAAGTTGGAGGGAGCTGGT
>DATEHJ010000339.1:0-4157 GCA_035279645.1 Gemmatimonadaceae bacterium | reverse complement strand
TGCAAACATGAGACGACGCGACGAAGTGGCCGTCGGTGTTCTCATCACGGTGGCGGTTGCGATCCTCGCCGTCGGCGCGCTGTGGCTCGCGCGCGGCGGACTGTCCACGGGCTATCCCCTCTACACGCGATTCCAGTGGGGCCAGAGTCTCAAGCAGGGGCAGCCGGTGCTCCTCGCCGGTGTCAACGTGGGCTATGTGAGCGACGTCAAGCTCCGTCGTGACGGATACCTCGACGTGACGTTTCGCGTGAACGGCGATCAGACGGTGCCGAAGGGCTCCGTCGCGACGGTGAAGCCGGTCGGCATATTCGGTGACGTGGCGGTGGCGCTCACGCCAACGCTGCCGGTGTCACCGCAGAACTACGCGCCGGGCGACACTGTTCCGGCGGGGACGCCGAGTGCCGACATCGCGCAGATCATGACGCGCATGGATTCGATCGCCATGAACGTGGAGCGGATGACGCGGGCGCTCGACATGGAGCTCGTGCAGGCGGGCGGTGTCAAGGATCTGCGGAAGACAATCGCTTCGACGACGTCGCTCGCGTCTCAGCTCCAGTCGATTGCGGCCGAGCAGAATCAGAATCTGACCTCGACACTCGCGGCGTATCGGCGCGCTGCGACCGCGATCGACTCCGCGCGAATCGACTCGACGCTTCGCAGCTTTTCGTCGACAAGCCAGAACTTCGCGAAGCTGGCGACGTCGCTCGACAGTGCCTCGCGGCAGCTGAACAACGCGCTCGCAAAGCTGAACACCGGCGAAGGCTCCGCCGGCCGTCTACTCACCGACGACTCGCTCTATCGCGACATCCGTCACGTCGTCGGCAGCGTCGATTCCCTGATGAACGACTTCAAGAAGAATCCGCGGAAGTACATCAACCTGCGGATCTTCTAGTACCCCTATTCGCGGATCGGCGAGAACTTGTTGAGATAGACCGTTCCCTGCTTCATCACGAAGCGCACTCGCTCGAGCGCGTGAATATCGGTCGCAGGATCGCCTTCCACGGCGATGATGTCCGCAAACGCATGCGGCTTCACGACGCCGATTCGGTTCTCGAGGCCCAGGAGTCGCGAGGCGTTCCACGTCGCGGCCTGAAGCACGTTGAGATTCGGCATCCCGGCTTCGGCGTACGCGAACAAATTGTGCTTCGCGGCGTCGCCCTGCGGCATCCCCATGTCGAGGTAGTTGTCCGAGCCCGCGGCGATCGTGACGCCGATCTTCATCGCGCGTCGGAGCCGATCGCGCTGGCTCTGGAGAATCACAGGCACCTGTGCGGGCGGTGCGTTGAACTTCCCCTGCGAGCGACTCGCATACCGGAGAACGGTCGCGCTGTCGAGATCCGTCGGCACCATGCAGATTCCTTTCTGCTTCATGAGCGCGAGCGTGGAGTCGGCCACCTGATACGCGTGCTCGATGCCGTCGACGCCCGCGGTCGCGGCGCGCCACACTGCCTCATCCGACGTCGCGTGCGCGGTAACCTTCACGTGCAGCCGGTGCGCCTCGTCGACGATTGCGCGCATCTCGTCGACCGAGAGCGAGCCCTTGTTCGGCGTGTTGTTCGAGTAGATCTTGATGACGTCGGCGCCGTAGGTAACGTTCTCGCGCACTCCTAACGCGGCGTCCTGCGGGCCGCGGACGACGCGATACTCTTCCTCCGCGATCGCGCGATAGCTGCTCTGCAGCCCGGGGAACTGACCGCCCTCGGGACTCAGCCCCGGCCCCGCCGCAACCATCCGCGGCCCATCCACACTGCCGTCGCGAATCGCGTCGCGCAGCGCCATATCGCCGAAGCGCCCCGAGTTGCCAAGGTCGCGCACGGTGGTGATTCCGGCGGCGAGGAAGGTTCTCGCTCGAGCCGCGCCATGCAGCGCGCGCAGCGGCGTCCCCTCGACGATCACCGCGCCCGCGCCCTGCATCGTCAGTTCGCCCGAGGGACTCTCGAGGTAGAGCAAATGCGTGTGCGAGTCGATGAGCCCCGGCAGCACCGAGTAGCGCGACAGGTCCACCACGCGCGCCCCCGGCGGCGCCGCAATACGCTCGGCCACGGAATCGATCGTGCCTCGCCTGACGAGTATATCGCGCGCCGAGAGAAAGACTCCGTGCTCGCTGTCGAACACGCGGCCGGCGTGGATGAGCGTGACGCCGGTATCGATTGGTGTTTGCGCGCTGAGTGTCGACGCGAAAACTCCGAGCACGAATACGTGGATCAGACGCATGACGATGGCCTCGCTGTCATCCCGAAGAGCGAAGCTGCTCGCCTCGCTCGGGTTGACACTGGTTAGTCTGCTGCAGACTCCGCCCGCGACCGCACTGGCGCGGGGCGCCTGCCGACGGTGAGATAGAAAACGGGAATCCCGAGCAGCGTCACGCCGATCACCGCGAGCGTCGCCCATCGACTCGAGGGATCGATGATCGCGTTCGCGAGCAGATAGATCGTCGCGAGCACGAAGAGCGCGGGCACCACCGGATAGCCCGGCGTCCGGAATGGCGGATCGTAGTCCGCACGGCGGCGCAGGACGTAGATCGATGCTACGCCTAACGCGTAGAACGGGATGATCGCCGTCACGAAGGTATCCGCGAGCTGCTCGAAGGTGCGAAGCAGCACGAACCCGGCGCCTAACGCGGCGGCGATCGCGATCGCGACGTACGGCGTCTGGAAGCGCGGATGCACCGCCGCGACGCGGCGGAAGAAGAGTCCATCGTCCGCCATCGCGAACCAGATGCGCGGCGACGTGAGGATGGAGCCGTTGAGCGTGCCGAAGGTGGACAGCATCACCGTGCTCGCGACGAACACGACGCCCCCCGCGCCAACCAACCGCTGCGCGACGTCCGCGGCGACGAGTCGCGACGTCCGAATCTCGTCGACCGGCATCACCGCCAGATACGCGACGTTCGCGAGGAGATAAATCGCGATGATCGCGACCGCCCCGAGGATCAGCGCCCGCGGCATGTTGCGGCGCGGATCCTTCACCTCGCCGCTGATGAAGCTCAGATCGGCCCATCCGTCATACGCCCACAGCACCGACACCAGCGCCAACCCGAACGCCGAGATCGAGAAGCTGCCCGCCGGCGCCGCCGGCGTGAAATGCCCGCCGGTGCGCGGGAAGCCTAACGCGAGCGCCACGATCACGATCAGCAACAGGCCGATATACTTCGCGATCGTCGTGATGTTCTGCACCCACGAGCTGAACCGGATGCCGACAATGTTCACGCCGGCCATCACGACGATCGACACGGCGGCCGTGTAGTGCGCGTACGAATCATAGGGCGGCTTCGTCGGGTCGTAGCCGAGGACCCGAAGGAAATATTCTGCGAACGTAATCGCAATCGCGCCAAGCGCCGCCGCGCGAATGATGACAAGCTCCGACCAGCCGAAGAGAAACGCGACGAGGCGGCCCCACCCCTCGCGCAAGAAGACGTAGATCCCGCCCGTTTGCGGGTACGCGCCCGCGATCTCCGCCAGCGTCAGCGCGCCGCACAACGCCAGCGCACCGCCCACGATCCAGACGGCGAGGAGTGGCAGCGGTCCGGGAAGCCGGTTCGTAATGCTCGCCGGCGATCTGAAAATTCCCGAGCCGATCGTCGTGCCGATCACGACGGCCACCGCGCTCCAGAGACCGAGGCGGCGTGGTAGTGCGGAAGGTGGGTCGACCGCCGAAGGCTCACGCATGCGTCAGTATGCTAGGCTCCGCGCGGCCATCGGGGAAGGTTGCATTTCGTAATTGACCCAGCCTTGTGCGTCCTTCAGCTTTCGGTAGTCCTTCCTCAGCTCTCCTCTCCTCAGTTGACCGTGCCTGCTCTCGTCGCCCAGTCGCTGTTCTGGGCTGCTGTTGTTCTCTGCGTCGCTGCCCACATCGCAATCGTGCGCTCGCTTCTTCGGGCGTCGTCGCGGCGTCTGAGCGAGCTCGCGTGGGCGGTGCTCCCCGCCGTCGGCCTCGCCGCCGTCCTGATCGTGACATGGCGCAGCATGCACATCGGCAAGTGATCCCATGAACACCCTTCGCACTCTACGCCGATTTTCCTACGCGGCGCTGGTCGTCGCGTTCACGCATCTCGTGTTCGGCGCCATCGTGCGCATCTCCGGCTCGGGCATGGGCTGCGGCGATCACTGGCCGCTCTGCTACGGTCGTCTCTTTCCGCCGATGGACCGGCCCGACCT
>DATEHJ010000338.1:0-8108 GCA_035279645.1 Gemmatimonadaceae bacterium | reverse complement strand
GTGCGCGAGCCGCGCAGGCCGAGGAGCGCGGTGCTCCCGGTCCAGGTAGGATCGAGCCGGATCCAGTAGCTCACATACAGCGAGTCGTAGCCGGGCATGAAGAACCGCGTGAGCCAGCCCGCGCCCTGCCCCGCCGGGTACCGCAACTGCAAGACGTGCGTCCCCGAGTGCGCGCGTGTCGCGTCGGTGAGGACGTGCTGGGTCGCCGTGTTCACACCATCCTGCCACGCCGCCAACGTCCCCGACTCGAAGCCTTCCGTGAAAATAGAGCTGCTAATCACGGCGGCACTCGCGCGGGCGAGATTCGGGCCGCCATCGGCCGGAGGTGACGTGGTGACGTGATCGGAGCAGGCGAGCGCGAGGGAGCCGGCGGCGGCGAGACAAGCCGCACGAGTGAGTCGCATGACAACCTCCATCGAGGGGGTTTGGCGCGTCGACATCTCGAATGCGCGGACGAAGGTCATCGGTGCGCCCTAACGAGCGAGCGAACCGCTGCCCAACCCCGCGCACACCCGATCGAAGTGGCCGATGGGCGACGCTGGAAATTGAGTAAGTTTGTAACTCCGTGTTCGAGCGATTGTGGATCAGGAGCGGCCGCCGTGCACGCGACCGTTCCTCACCAAGTAACGCGCGGCAACCTACAAGTCACGTACCACGCATGGAAGCGGCTGTCGAATGAATTAATGAATTGCACCGCAACGCGTGCGCGAGATCACATCGCGCGTGTGAGTATCAGGCGGCAGCGATCGTTATGATCCACTCGCGCAGGTGAGCCACGTCACGCACGTCGAGGAGGCCGTGCACGGGCAGCGTGAACAGCGATTCACGAATGTGGCGGCCGCCTAACGGTTCAGGCTCGTTCGCCTGCAGGGATGGGCGCAGCTCCTCTTGCTCGAAGAGCGCGCGCGGATAGCCGCGCGTGATGCCGAGCGCGGGCGCCGGCTCACGTTGGCCACCATCCAACACCGGAAAGCGCAAGTATCCCGGCTCGGCGCCAGGCACAGGTCGTATCGGGCGCAGGTTTCTTCCTTCACGCACCGCCGTATGAAGAGTTGCCGCGTGCCGACGACGCCGCTCGACCTCTCGCGCGTCGCGGCGCAACGCGTCGCCAAGGATCGACAGCGCCGCGCGCGATATGGGACGCGGTTCGTGCGCGGGATGATAGATCATTTCGCCAAGGTGGAGCGCCGGGATCGCCGCGGGGATGCCGTACAGCAACGGCCGGCCCAAAAGCCACTGCGCGGCCGCCCTCGTTAGGTCCCCCCACCCAGCCTCGCGGCGCTGATCGGCCGGCGGACCCTCGCGCGCGAGACGCGCAACCCAATCTGGATTGGACGCCATGACGGCGCCCCCTCGTCCTCCGGTGGTTCCCTTGCCGCGGCCAAAGCTCAACACCGAGAGATCGCCGAATCCGCCGAGCGCCGATCCAGCGAGCATGCTTCCGGCGGCCTGCGCCGCGTCCTCGATCAGCGCGGCGCCGTGCTGGCGGGCCAGCGCCGCCACCGCATGGATGTCGACGGGGAACCCGTAGAGATGCACGGCGACGACGGCATCGGCGCCGCGTCGCAGCGTCGCCTCGAGCGAGGACAGGTCGGCGCTCAGCGTCTCAGGGTCGAGATCATAGAGCCGTACGCGGACGGCCGCATAACGAGCCGCCGCGGCGAGATCGACGCAGCTATAGCTCGGAAATGCCACCGTGCCGCCGCGCGGCACCGCCGCGCGCAGCGCGAGCACCAGGGCCGACGTCCCGCTGTCGGTCAGCCGCACCGAGGCCGTGTGATGGCGCCGCTGGAGCTCGGCACTCACCGACTCGGCGGTATCGAGACCGAACGCGCCGCTGATCCCCCGCGCGAGTCCGGCTAGCGACACCGGAGACGACACCGGTAATTGTCGCCGCACCGTTAGGCAGCGCTAAGGGATGTAGCGAACGATGCGAGGCCCGAGCGCAGTCGCCACCCGTTCCGGAAGGTGCTTCCAGAGTCGTGGACCCCAGGCCAGTTGGCCGTCGTTAGGCGATGGCGTGCCGACCGTGGCCGCGGATGCGCGGCGCTGATACCACCAGAGCTGCTCCTCGCGCGTCCCCCATTGGAGCTTGAACCGATGCGTGCCACTGCCTGGCGTGCAGCGGCCGAAATTGAAGAGCTGAAGACCTTCATCCGCCGCTCGCTCGAGAAAGCTCCAGTACAGGAACATGTTCGGCGAGATCCGCTTGTACTCCTGAAGTGCCGAGGCCCACGTAATCTCGAATTCGCCAAGCCAGCGCAGACCACAGCCGCCCGCGATCGGTTTGCCATCGAGGTACGCACAGCCGAACCACACATCGTCCTTGAACACCTCGGCGAGAATCCGAAAGAATGCGAGCGGCTGCGTCGGCGTGCCGAGGTCTCGCATGTGCCGCGAGAATACGGCGAAGAAGGGCTCGACCTGGTCGACACCGAATCGAACGGTAACGCCTTCCTTCTGCGGCCGGCGAATCTGGCTTCGCACCTTTGCGTCGAGCTGCTTCCAGAGCGCGGCACTACCCCCAGGCGGCAGGTCGCGGACAACGGTGATCTTTCGATGAGAGGCGTCGAGAGCAATCGGCAGCTGTTGGCGGCTCCGAAGCTCCAGGAGACGCACGCGGTCGCGAGCCGCGAGCTCGGCGGCGGCATCAGCGAGGGCGCCGATCGCCGCATCGCTGCCTAACGGGCCGCCGTAGTTCACGAAGGGCATCGACACCAGATAATGCCCGAACAACAGACTCTTGACGCGAACGAGGGGGAGAATGCCGGCGAGCGCCCCAGCGTCTCGAGCGGCGAGATAGATGCACTCGTGGCCGAACGCGCGCTCGATCGCGGTCTTCCACCCCCAGAGATGAAAGTGCGACCAGTTCGGCTGCGTCTTCACGAAGCGGTCCCACGCGTCGCCTGGTCCGACGAACGGAGCGACCGAGATCATCAGGAGGCAGCCGACGGAGTCGGGAGCTCCATGGTGAGCTTGGATTGGCCTTCGGCCAGTCGACCCGCGATCGACGTGAATTTGAATTCCTGTAACAACCGCTGAATGCACGCGCGACTGCTGCGGAGACCGCGGTAGTGACGCAGGTGAGTGAGCGGGCCGACGCGAATGCGTGGCTGCTCTGGATCGAGCTCCCACGGGTGGATGTAGAACACCGCCGGCACGCCCTCGGCACTGTGCTCGCGGAATGCACGCTGCACCAAGGAAAGTGGGAATTGCCGGAGGTAGCCGCCGCCCGCCACGGGAATTCGAAATGGTCCCAACAGGCTCGTCGCCAAAGGGAACTCGAGGAGCGATCCGTTCGTGCAGTTCTTCACATGAGGGATCGGCGGGGCCCCGGGCCAGCCATAGTTAGAGCGCCGGATCGGGAAGATGCTCGAGTCGTACAGATAGCCCTCTTCCAACAGCACGTCGAACGCGAATTGCGAATCGGGCGTGATCGAGAAGCTCGGCGCTCGGTAGCCGGTCACGTGCTGGCCGCTGATGTCCTCGAGCAACGCCTTGGAGGAACGAATGTCTTCCCGGAATTCGTCGGGTTGGAGCGACGTGACGCGATAGTGCCACCATCCATGGGAGGCAATCTCGTGCCCCGCGGCGGCAATGCGCCGGACAACATGCGGGTGGCGTTCCGCGACCCATCCAAGTACGAAGAAGGTCGCGATGACGTCGTTCTCGGCGAGAAGGTCAAGTAACACGTCGACATTCTGCTCGACGCGACTCGGCAGCGCAGCCCACTCGCTTCGCCGAATCACACCCTCGAAGGCGTGAACCTGAAAGTATTCCTCCACGTCCACGGTAAATATGTGTGCCGTGGATGTGGTCACTCGACGCTCGTGGTGCATGCGTGTTAGCGGCTTCGCACGAAGGATTGATCGTCGCATTTGCACAATGGCGGCCACCATCGGTTGGGTGTCGATCGCTTGTGCGGATGCGAGCTATCTTGCTGAGCACCAATCGCTAGCAGCGATGCGAGCATGACAAACATCGGCCTTGCCAGGTGATGGAGACGAGGAGGATTGTGGCGTTCGCCCAACAATCGAAGTGGGGTAGCATCATCTCCGGAGTCAGCTTCGTCCTGATCTGCATCGCGACGCTGACGCCGGGCGCTCCGCCTCCGCCGGCCGGCTCCATCCCGGTATGTAGAGGCTGGTGCGACGATCCCCTCCTGGCCGACTTCGCGCGGAACATCGTTTTGTTCATGCCCCTGGGGTTCGGACTTCGACTCGCCGGGGTCCGGACGCGATGGGCAGTCCTCTTCGGTTCAGCCCTATCGGCGACGGTGGAGCTCCTGCAGATACGCGTCGTCGTCGGCCGCGACGCATCGTTTCTCGACTGGATATCGAACACGATCGGGACTGTTCTGGGCGTGCTCGCGGCGGTCTACTTGTATTCGCTGCTTCGGCCGCGACCGCGAACCGCTGCGCGGCTGGCTATCTGCGCACTCGGAGGGTGGGTCTTCGTACTTGCACTGGGCGGGTGGGGCATTCAGCCCGCCCCAACCGGCTTCGCTTACTGGGGCGAACGAACGCCTCGTCTTAGGACATTCCCTCCATTTCGCGGCGAGCTGCGCTCGGGTCGAGTCAATGGATTCGAGGTTCCTTCCGGTCCACTGCCAAACGAGGACACGGTTCGCAAATCGCTCCGCGCCGGTCGAGTGCGAGTCGATGCCACGGTGTTATCTGGGCCATCGACGCCACCCGCCGAGATCGCGCCGATCGTGCGAATCGCAGACGGAACGCAGCGCGAGATTCTGCTATTGGGGCGCGGAGGGAAGGAACTCGTGTTTCGGTACCGCTCGCGCGCGACCGCAATGCGTCTCGAGGCACCGGCGTTCGCGCTGGCGAGGGTATTCGACAGCGGAAGCGATGGCGACGAAGAGCTGCTCGATCCCTCGGAATCACTTTCGGCCGTTCTCGACAGTGGAAGGCTCGTCTTGTCCGCGCGCAATCAGCATCGACTTCGCCAGCTGCAATTCGACTTGTCGCCGGCGGTCGCGTGGAGCTTCTTCGTGCCGTGGGATGAGTGGCTCGGCCCAAACACGTCATTTCTCTCGACGCTGTGGTTAGGCGCGCTTCTCCTTCCAGCTGGCTACTGGACGAGAGGAGCAGCTCGCGAGCGAAAGGGGCGGGGGCGCTGGATTGGTCTGCTCGCTCTCGCGACGGTCGTCGCAACGATCGCTGTTCTACCGCGGATTTTCGGTTTGCCGGCCGCGCCCGCGTCCCATTATGTCGCGGGAATCGTTGGACTCGGAGCAGGTTGGATACTGGCGATTTTTAGCTCGCGATCGCAGCCGGCCCGCTAGCTACGAATCAAGTTCACCACTGAGCGCAGCTTTCCCGCGGCGGTACGTGGCAGCTCGCGCACTCGGACGATGTCGATGCGCATCGACGGCCCGAGCCGGTTTCGCAACTCGTTCATCAAAACAGCCTCTTGCTGGGGCGTGAACTCGCCGTCCACCACCGCCTCGACGCGGACGTGATCGACTGCATCCTGGATGATTCGCGTTTCATAAATCGACGACACGGCCTTGAAGATGGGATCGAGGCGGCCGACCCAGCGTCCTTCGGGCGTGACGATCACGTCGTCACGCCGACCCTCGATACGGTCGAGTGCCGGGAAGGCGCGGCCGCATCGACAGGGCCCTTCGACTCGGCTGGCGAGGTCACCGGTTGCATATCGGATCAATGGCATGATCGGGTTGATGAAACCCGTCGCAACGATCTGACCGATCTCGCCTGCCTTCGCGGGTGTCAGGTCGTCCCGAAGTATCTCGATGACGCCGAACTCGGGCGACACGTGATAGCGTCCGTGTTCACATTGAGCAACGAACGCGACCATCTCCGCCGAGCCATACTGATCGTACACGGGACATGCAAACGCACGCTCGAACAAAACTCGGACTTCTGGCTCGAGCGTTTCGGATGACGTGATCACGGCGCGCGGACGAATGTCGGTGCGACCGGTCTGCAGGACGTGTCGCGCGATCGGCGCGAGACTCGACGGATATCCCTCGAGCATATCGGCGCGGAACGATGCGAGACGATCCGTGAACGAGCCAATCGTGCTGGGACTCAGGTGATAGGACGACAGCAAAAGGGCGTTGTTCGCGAGGTTGTGTCGCCAGTAGGGCGGCCGCGATTGTGCAGGGGGCACGATGATTCGGCCGCCGAACGTCGCGACGCGCATGCCTTGGCGAATTCCCGCCCATTTCTTGAAGCGCTCGAAGAACGCGAAATTGCGCTGCAATACCGCGCGGTCGCAGTACACCGTGAGCGGCTTTCCTGTCGTACCGCCGGTGTGGATCTCGAGCAGCTTGTCGCTCGCGACGTCGGTCGCAACGGTGCGGCGTCCTGCGAGGCGAAGATCGTCTTTGCGGAGAATCGGCAGCGACGTCAGCTCGTCGAGAGAGTTGAGCGACTTTGGAACTCCGCCCCGATCCTGGTAAAGGGGCACCGACCGGGCGCGCTCGAGCTGCGCGTTCAAGCGATCGAGCTGCAGCCGCCGCAGCTCTTCGCTCGTGAGCCACTGCGACTTCTCGAGGGTATCGAGCGCCGCTTGTTGCGCTCGCCCATAGCGCAGGTAGCGGAGTCTCGCGCCGTAGGCCGAAACAATGAGGTGCTGTGCCCAAATGGGCGCACGCTCATAGATGCGCGCGGCGGCCGTCATCAGTAGTGACCCAGCGTTCCCGAACGACGCGCGTACCGGAGCGAGACCGCAACGCACAGGACGCCAATCGGCAGCATCGCGGTCACGTAGAGCGCGAGCATGAGCAAGTCGTGCCCAACCACTCCGAACCCGTCGCCGACGAGCGCCGCCTGGCGCGCCGCACGCAGTCCATAGCTGAGCGGCAGCGCTTTCGAGAGCTGCTGCAGCCACGAGGGAATCACGTGGGTCGGATAGTAAACACCGCCCAATAGCGCCGAACCGGTGAGGACTCCGTTGAGAAGCGGGCCGGTTGTGCGAAATCGCACGAGCAGGGCGGCACCCACGAGACCGAACGCGCCATACGCGAGGACGAGTAGTACGAGAGCGATGGCGACGATCGGCAGTCCCGTCCACACGATGTGAACGCCGAGCGCGATTCCGGCGCCGACCATAACGACGGCACGCACGAGCGCCCAGGCGATGCTGTAGCCGCTCATGCCCACGAAGAGCACTCCGAGATTCGTGGGCGTGCCGAGGAAGGCTTCGAAGGTTCCCTTGCCTATCGCAGACGCGAGTGCACTCGGCAAGGCCGAGGTGCATGCGGCGACGAAGGCATACAACGTTGCACCCAACAACAGGAAGGCGAAGTATTGGCTGCTCTCGGGCGCGATCGACGAAGCCATCCGTGACTGGAGCGCCCCGGCGACGAAGTAGAGTGGCACGACCATGAAGATCAGCGATGCGAGCGACAGCAGCATATTCACTCGATAGCTCGTCTCCGTGAGCCAGGAGGCGCGCAAGAGCGCGGCGATTTCACGCATGAGCCGCCGCGCTTGCGCTCGCACCGATGATTGCGGTGATCAAGTCCGCCAGCGAAGGCTCGATGCGTTCGAGCCGTGCGACTCGCACGCCACTCTCGAGCAGAAGTTGGAGCACCTCGGCGGAGCGCGACGGATCTCCGGGAATCGCGCACTCCACGACATGCCACCCCTCCGCGGTGTCGGCCGTCGTGCTGACGCGTCGGATCATCTTTGCAGCTTCGAGGCGGGAGAAGCACACGTGCTGCGGCTCGGTCGTCACGATGCGATAGCGGTCTTCGCCAAATCGGCTCTTGAGCTCGGCCGCCGAGCCGGTTGCGAGGACGCAGCCGCGATTCAGCACCACGACGCGGTCGCAGAAATCCAGAGCCTCTTCGGCGTTGTGGGTCGCGAGGACGATTGTGCATCGCTGGCGCTCGACGAGCTCCGATCGCAGGAAGTGCCGGAAGTCGCGCGCGGAGATCGGATCGAGCGCACGCGTCGGCTCATCGAGGAGGAGCACTTTCGGTCTCGCCAACAGGGCGCGCGCAATGAGTAAACGCTGACGCATACCCGAAGAAAACTCCGCGACCATTCGGTTCCCCGTATCATCGAGGCCGACGGTGCGCAACATCGTCGTCACCAGGTCATCCGTCTCGTGCCGCGGCA
>DATEHJ010000337.1:0-3492 GCA_035279645.1 Gemmatimonadaceae bacterium | reverse complement strand
TCACGCAAAGGGCGGGAGATCCGGTGGGGTCGATCGCAGCTTGCGTGTCTTTGTTTGAAAATCGGGCCAACCGGGCACCGCAGATCGGAGACAAACTATGAGACTTTCCCCCGTCCGTATCCTTGCCGCCGCCGGCACGCTCCTGTTTATCGCGGCGTGTTCGGATTCCACAACGTCAACGGCGCCTTCTTCGGTTGCGTCGCAGGAGCTCACCGCCGCGTTCCTCACGACGCCAGCGGGCTTCAGCTCCACCGAAAACACGTTCAGCGCCAACTCCGATGACGGCGAGCCCTGGATGCCGGATCGCAGCGCCCATGACGACGACGGCAACATGATGGGCGGCGGCATGGGACCCGAGTTCTTTGGTGGCGCCACCTTCGGACGAGGCTTCGACCACGGCCCGTTCGGCTTCGGCTATTTCCTCTTCAATTGCAGTTTCTCGAGCACAACTGGTCGAGTGACTTGCGAAGATGTGAAACGCGGCGGCCTCACGATTTCGCGGTCGTTCGAATTCTGGGATGCGACCGGTACGGTGCAGCCATTCCCGAACGACAAGACCGACAAGATCAATGCAACAATGGCCGTGAGCGGCACAGTGGTGCGGCACGACAAGAGGGACACGTCGACCGTCGCGCACAACAGCGACCGAACAGTGGGCGGTCTCGCTGCTGGCGCCACGCAGCGCACAGTGGACGGTGGCTCGAAGGGAACGGAGTCTACGTCGGGGTCGACAGAGGACGGAACGAAGTTCACCGCGATGCGCCTGGTCGCTGATACGGTGAAGGGACTCATCATTCCGCTGCAGGACAATCACCCGATGTTCCCGACCGCGGGGACGATCACACGCATCATGCAGGCGACGCTCACCCTCGGCACCAAAGCGCCGGTGTCGCGCTCACGTACGGAAGTCGTGACCTTCGATGGCTCCTCGACGGCAAAGGTCGTGATCACCAAGAACGGCACGACGAAGAACTGCACGCTGCCGCTGCCGTTTGGACGACTGAAGTGCAGCTGAAGCGCTAGGGGCTAGGGGCTGGAGAATAGGGGCTAGGGCGGCGGAAGAGATGGCGTCGCACCCTAGCCCCTTTTCCCTGACCCCTAGCCCCTCAGAATTTCGCCTGAAGCCCCGCAGTGAGCGTTCTCCCCGGAACCACCGTCACATTGTCGGGCTCCCCGCGCTGCGCATCGAGCAGGTTGCGGCCCGTAAGAACGACGGTAAACACGCGGTAGAGCTGACGGGACGCGGACGCGTCGATTCGGGTGACCCCAGCGTACGGCCGCCAGTAGTCGCGCAGCTGCGCGCCGACGATCGGATGCGACGCGGTGAGCGACGCCGCGGAGAGCGCCAGTCCGTCATAGTTCAGCCAATCCGATGCGCGCGTCGCGGTGAGCGACGCCGACCAGCGACGAGCTGTCCACGTGCTCGTTAGGCCGCCGCTCCAGGCGGGAACGGCGAGCATTCGGTCACCCGGCCGCAGGTCACCGGTGTATCCGTCGGCGAGCCGCCTGACGCGGCTGTTGACGAGCGACACCGTGCCGGACAACGAGAGTGCTCCAGCCGAAAGCGCGCTCTCCAGCTCCCAACCGCGATTGGTGATCTCTCCAACGTTCTGGAGCGCGTACATCAGGCGGCCCGCGCTGACGTCGGCCGGGTTTGGCGTGAGCGTCGATGCGATGGCGACGGGCTGAATGAGGTTGTACGCGTACTGATCGAAGCGGGTGAGATGCAACGCCAACCGTCCGACGAACGCGTCGATACCCGTCTCGAGGCCCGATTGCTCCTCTGGAGCGAGGCTCCTCTGCGTGAGCGACTGACGCACCAGCCATGACGCGCGCAGCTCGGTGCCCGCGGGGCGAATTCCCTTGCCATATGACGCACGCAGCTTCGTCGTGACCGGGCCAAACTCGTGAACTGCCGCGCCGCCCAACATTGGCAGGCTCACGAGTCCGCTCGTGGCCGCGAGGCCGTCGTTCCGCTCGAGGCGGAGACCGCTGGTTGCGTACAGGGCACCCCGCCACGACGCGTCCACCTGACCAACGACGCCGGTGTTGCTCTGCCACCCCGCGTATTCGCCGGCGGTCGTGCCGAATGGCAGCGTTCCGTCGTTCGCGGTGCGTTGCTGCAGCGCGGAGTACTCGGCGGCAAAGGTCGTTGTTGCCGCGGCGCCTTCGGCCGTTCCGAATCGGCCTATGGTGCTCGCGCGAACGGTGGCGCGGTCAGCGCCGCCGCGTGCCGCGCGTAACGCCGAGTCGATCGCCGAGGGGATCGGCGTCGGCACGTCCGCCGCGTTGCCCGAGAGGCGATAGCCGTCGACCCCGACGGTGAGCGCGTGCGTCCAGCTCTCGCTCGCATTGAAGGTCGCCGTCGTGCCTAACGTGTACTCGCGCACCGACTGCGAGCTCGTCGTCGCGTCGCGCGCCATCGTGCGCGGCCCAACATCGCGCTGGCCGCTCATGTGCCAGGGATCGTGGTCCATCGCCGACTCGCCAAGCTGCGGCAAGCTCGTGGCGGCGACGAGCGGACTGGTGCCGGCTCCGGCGTCCTTCGCGTAGAAGCGGGCCGTGCCCGTGAGCACGCTGCGCGACCCGATGATGCGGAAACCCGCGTCGCCACGCGCGTCGCGGCTCTGCGCTCCGGGCATGTAGGAGCCGACGCTGCCCATTGTGAGCGAAAGCGCCGACGATTGGTACGGACTTCCGCCACGCAGATCCACGCTGTGCTCCTGCACCAGCACCGGGCGAGCCGCGTACGCGCTGTGGGTCGCGCCCGCCGTACTGCGCAGCTGGGCGACGGCACTGCCGTCGCCGTTGTCGTGCCGCATAACGATGTTGATCACACCGCCGATCGCGTCGGCTCCGTACAGCGCAGCGCCTTGTGGTCCGCGAATGACCTCGACGCGATCCACCGCGTCGGGACTCAGCTCGGTAAGGAGGAGCGGATTCGCGACCTCGATCCCGTCGATGTAGACCTTGGGATAGCTCACCTGGAACGAGCTCGCGCCGCGCAAGCTGCCATATTGGGCGAACAAGCTGGATGGCGCCTGATCCCAGAGCCACAGCCCCGGAACGCTGCCATTTAGCGTTTGTGAAAGCGCGCCGGTGCTTTGCCGGGCGAGCTGCGCGCGGTCGATGATCGTAACCGCGGAGGCGAGACCCCGCTGGGCCCCACCGATCGCGCTGCCGGTGACGACGACGCGATCGAGCACATTCACCGTCTGTTGCGGTCGCGGCGGCGCGGCGCTCTGCGACGCCGGCGCGAGAACGACCTGGTCGTCACCGGCAACGACAGGAGTGACGTCGCTCCCCTCGATGAGATCCGCCAACACCGATCCGGCGGCGACGGAGTCGTACGACACGCACACGCGCCGGTCGAGCGTCAGCAACTCGGACGAGTACGACAGCCGAAGCCGCGCCGCGGTCGCAAGCCGGTCGAGCGCGTCACGCAACGCGAGATCACGGTTGTGCAGCGAGACCAGCCGATCGAGGGGCGCG
>DATEHJ010000336.1:0-13969 GCA_035279645.1 Gemmatimonadaceae bacterium | reverse complement strand
AGGTAGTTGCCCTCGATACTGAAGGGGTCGTCCTTCAGATACTTAAAAAGGCAAAGATTGTGACGCGTGAAGTCGTTATCCAACACCGCCCAGCCGATCTTCGAAAGCTGACCCGTCAACTCCAGTCGCTGTGCGCCGCCCAGAAAATTCTTGTCGACGATCTGCGCGCGAGCACGAAAGCAGTCCAGTGTCGCCCAAGCGAACTCGGTGTTGAGATCGCGCAGGTAATCCTCGATCAACGTGACCTTGAGATCCATCGCCGAATCTGCGGCCAAGCGTGCTGTATCGATCACCGGCACGACTTCGACGAATCGATAGGCTCCTGTCTGATACAGGTTGCGTTGCGCTTCGACCAATGACTGCTCTCGGAACTTGTCGCCGACGCCGATCCCGACGAGTTTCCGCACAACGCGATCCGAGATCTCCTGCTTCCGCCCCTCGCGATTGGGCGTGACGTTCACCTCCACGCTCGCGATGTGCGCCAGCGGACCGGGAAGGAACGCGATCGATACGTGTGCGGTGAGCGAATCCTTCGTTGACGTTTCAAAGTTGCGCAATACGTCGGGACGCGGATATCCTGCGTTGCGGAGACGCGTCAGGACCGTGTTGATGTCCTCGTTGATGCGCGTGATGTCGTACGGCTTACCCACCGCCATCCACAGGCCCCGCAGGATTGCGTCTCGGTTCGGAACCGAGTCGAGTCCGGTGATCGTTAGGCGCGTGATGCGCAGCGGCTGCCCCTCGTCGATCACGAAGGTGACGTGCACCTGGTCCGGGCCGAATGGCGTCACCGTCGTGTCGACCTTGGTGTTGTAGTAGCCGGCTTGGTGATACAGCAATTGCAACCGGTATTTGTCGCGCGCCAGCTCTTCCGGGTTCAAGCAACGTCGCGTCCCGATCACGCGCAGGTGGCGTCGCGACCAGGTCGACGGCGTCGTTACGATCCGGAGCGCCAGCTCGTCGGCGGTGAATGCGTGATTCCCGGTGAAATCCAGCGCGCGCACTTCGCGGTCGCCGGGATCGCATTCGAGGTCCTGGGCGCGCGCAGACCGAGCCCCCGCGACGAGCGCGAGTGCGGCGCCTCCCCCTGCCACGAGAGTAACGAGAAACCGCGGCATCACCGCCGGCCGACGTTCCTGGCGGTGGCCGACGATCGTTCCGAACGGTGCAGTGTGAGCCGCGGCGCGCCATCGACACGCCCCTTGCGGTCGATCGGCGTCCGTTCGATGAACAGCTTGACGACGTAGTATGTGACGAACGCCACTCCGAGCGCCGCACCGATCGCTGGCAGGAGCTCGCGCACGCTCAATGAGCGCCGATAGTAGTATTTCGGGTCCACGTCCAACGCCGAGGCGCGACGCGGATCACTCTGTGCGGACATTCCACCCTCGATGAGAGCACTCTCCTCTTGTACAGCAGACCTGCCTCGTTCGTTCGAGAGTGCCCACACATGTGCGTCGATGCAGGACGCGCCCGGCATCACGACGCTGATGCGCGGGCACGTATGATTGACGCTTCGCGGCGCGGTCGGGTAAGTTCTCGCGCGCATGCCAGCGTGTCAACGGCGCCGATGCGCTCCACCGCCCCGGAGCAACGTGTGAGGGCGACTCTCGTTCTCCTTTGCGCCGCGATGCTCGGCGCGTGCTTCGGCGACGTCACACCCATGCGTCGCACTCTCATCGATTCGCGCGACAACTACGATCCGCGCTCACTCGATCCCGCGCTCTCGACCGACGTCCCGACTGGGCGCGCCGTCGGATACGTGTTCGATGGACTCACGCAATTCTCGCCCACGGCGCAAGTCGAGCCTGCCCTCGCGGAGCGATGGAACGTTACTCCGGATGGCCGAACGTACGCGTTTCATCTGCGTCGCAACGTTCGCTTCCACGACGGCAGCACGTTCACCGCGCGCGACGTCGTCGCCAGTTGGGAACGCGCGCTCGACCCCAGCACCAAGAGCTCGGCGAGCGAGTTTCTCTATCCGATCAAGGGCGCGCGCGACTTCCACACACAGAAGGCCAAGAGTATCGCCGGGCTCTCCGTTCGCGACGACAGCACGATCGTCGTCACTCTCGAGGAGCCGCTGGCGGCATTCGCGAAGCTGCTCGCAATGCCGGTGGCGTCAATCGTACCGCGTATGATCTCATCGGACTTCGGCGAGCATCCAATCGGCACGGGCCCCTGGCGATTCGTGGAATGGCGCCACGACGACTTCCTGCTTTTCGCCCGCAACGATCAGTACTTCCTCGGCGCGCCCAAAGCCGAATCGCTCGAGGCACGCATCATCGCCGAGCCGAGCACGTCGGTCGCCGAGTTCGAGAGCGGCACCGTCGACGTGCTCCAGATACCAGCAGGGCAGACGCGCGAATGGGAAGACGACGAAAGCCGCCGTCCGATGCTCAGCTCAACACCGGCGCTCGAGCTGGTGTATGTCGGCATCAACACGACTCGCGGCCCGCTCGCGAACGTAGGAGTGCGGCAAGCGATCAACTATGCGGTGGACATCAACACTATCATCGAGCGTCTTATCAGCGGCCGGGGAACCCGAGCCGCCGGAGTAATCCCCCCAGCGCTCGCCGCCTATGACAGCTCCCGTCGCCCTTACCCCTTCGATCCCGCGAAGGCAAAGCGATTGCTCGCCGCCGCCGGCTACTCGAGTGGAATCGACATCGAGCTGTGGACGTCGATGACGCCCATTTACGTCCGCGTCGCGGAGACGATTCAGGCATACTTGAATGCCGTCGGCATCCGGACGAAGGTCGTTCAGCGCGAGTCGGCGGCATCCCGCGCCGCGGCGCGAAAGGGCGAAACGGACATGATTCTCAAAGATTGGTACGCCGACTATCCCGACGCCGAAAACTTTCTGTATCCATTGCTTTACAGCGGCAACAAGGGTTCGGGCGGCAATGTGTCCTTCTATTCGAACGCGCACTTCGACTCCACGGTGATCGCGGCTCGGCACGAGCTGAACGACGCCAAACGCGCGTCCTTGCTCCGCCAGGCCGACTCCATCGCCTTCGTCGAAGCGCCGATGATGTTCTTGTACTTCTACAATGAGCTGTACGCGGTACAGCCTTGGGTCAGGGGCTTCAAACCGCCGGTGATCTTCAACGGCCAGCGCTGGCTGGATGTGACGATTTCTCATCCTGCACCGACTGCCGGCCCTAGCCCGCGCTCCACGCACTACGATTCGCGCTCTGCGCCCTGATGTCTTTCCTCCTCCGCCGGCTGCTCCTCGCGATCCCGACGCTGTTCGGGGTGTTGGTCGTGGCATTTCTGCTCCTCTACATCGCGCCAGGAGATCCGGTGCAAGCGATGATCGGCGAGCACGCGGACCAGGAGACCATCGCGCGGCTAAGGGCGCAGCTCCACCTCGACGACCCACTGCCGCAGCGATTCGGCCACTACGTGGCGAGCGTCGCCCGCGGCGATCTCGGACGATCCTACGTCACGAATCGCCCGATCACGCAAGACATTCGCGAGCGCTTTCCGAAGACGCTGCAGCTAGCCGGCGCGGCGATGCTCCTGGCCTCAGTCGTCGGCATCACCCTCGGCGTGCTCAGCGCGCGCAAGCCGGGCGGCTGGTTCGATCGGCTGTCGTTAGGCATCGCCTATCTTGGCATCTCCTTTCCTGTCTACTGGGTGGGGCTGCTTCTCATCCTGCTTTTCGCGGTGACTTTACGCGTGTTGCCGCCGTCGGGCTACGGCCACTTCCGCTTTCTCATTCTTCCCGCTCTCGCCCTCGGCATGCGCTCGATCGCCTTTCTCGCCCGCATGACCCGCTCGTCGATGCTGGAATCGTTAGGGGCGGATTACGTCCGAACCGCGCGCGCCAAGGGTCTCGCCGAGCGCGTCGTGACCGCGAAGCACGCGCTCCGCAACGCGCTGATCCCGATCATCACCGTGCTCGGTCTCGACTTCGGCGCGTATCTCACCGGAAGCATCCTCACCGAGACAGTTTTCTCCTGGCCCGGCATCGGCCGCTACGTCGTAAATGCCATCGGCCGTCGCGACCTTCCAGCGATTCAGGGGACGGTGTTGTTCCTCAGCGCGGTGTTCGTGCTTGTCAATCTCATCACCGATCTGGCATACGCGAAAGCCGATCCGAGAGTGCGATACGGATGATAGGTGCTTGGCGGTATGCTAGGTGCTAGCTAACTCCTAACACCTAACAGCGATCACCGAACACCATTCTCAAGCCCCTACCCTCTAGCCCCTATCCCCTTTGTCCTTCGACGACTTCCAACACGCTGCCCTTCGCACTACCAATCCCGCACTGACGCCTGACGAGCGATTGCTCGACGCGGCGGCTGGACTCGCCGAGGAAGCTGGCGAGGTGCTCGGCCTGGTGCGTAAGCGCGTCTTCCAGCAGCGGGACGCAAGCGCCGAACGGTTCACCGAGGAGTTGGGTGACGTGCTTTGGTGTCTCGCCGTTACCGCCGACTCCCTCGGCATGTCGTTGGATACGATCGCCGCCGCGAATGTGCGGAAGCTCGCGCAGCGGCATCCGCGCGGCTTCCAGTCGGGTGCCAGCTAGCGTGTCGATGCTCGGTTGGACGGAGGACCCGACTCGCGAAATCGATCATCGCCCCTGGCCGCTGCCGTCCGGCGGGTGGGTCATGGCGCAGCGCTGGACCGACCTCCTTTTCGCCCACTGGCGAGTCGACACCGATCTCCTGCGAAGCGTTGTGCCGCGATCGCTGCCCCTCGATGCCTTCGTGAACGAGACTTGGATTTCGATCGCCGCGTTCTATCTGAGTGGCCTGCGATCACGGTGGCTACCGCCCCTTCCCGTGATCTCCGAATTCCCCGAGCTCAACGTGCGAACGTACGTCACGTTAGGCGGCAAGCCTGGCGTCTACTTCTTCAGCCTCGATGCCGGCAGCGCGCTCGCCGTCGCCGCCGCGCGCGCGCTGTACTTTCTCCCGTACTTTCGCGCGAACATGAGCATTCGCGCCGGCGCCGACGGCACCTTGGCGTATCGCAGTGGGCGCACCGATGCTCGCGGCCACCCTGCCGGGTTCAGCGCGCGCTATCGCCCAACAGGACCAATCAGCCTCGCCAAGCCGGGAACGCTCGATCACTGGCTCACCGAGCGCTATTGCCTGTACGCGGTCGATCGAGCGGGCCGCGTACGACGTGCGGACATCCACCATCGCCGCTGGCCCTTGCAACCCGTCGACGCCGAGATCGACGTCAATACGATGGCGAGCGCTGCTGGGCTCGAGCTTCCCAACGAGCCGCCTCGTGTCTCGTTTGCCTCGCGTCTCGACGTCGTTGTCTGGGCGCCGGTGGACGTCGACTCAGTCGGCTCGTAAGGCAATTATCGGATCGACCTTGAGCGCCCGCCGCGTCGGGAGCAGCGTCGCCACGACCGTCACGGCAAGCATCACCCCGAGCGCGCCGACGAGAATCTCCGGCTCTCGCGGCGATGTCTCGAACAGAAGTGGCTGCACGAACCGTCCCGCGAGCAGCACGATACCGAGTCCGATCGCCGCGCCGACGGCGATGATTCGCGCGCCTGCCCCGACCACGAGACTCGCCAGATCGCCCCGTTGCGCACCCAGCGCGACCCGCACGCCCAGCTCGTGCGCTCTTTGAGCAACATCATAACTCAACATGCTGTACAAGCCCACCATCGCCAACAGGAGTGCGAGCGCTCCGAACGCGGCGAACACACTCGCACCCATTCGCCAGGATCTCGTCTGCGGGGTAACGAGTTCCTCCATCCATCGCAGATCGACATAGGGCAGATCGGGCGCGGAGGTCTGCAAATATCGCCGGATGGACGCCATGGCTCGGCGTGCGTCCCCCGTCGGCCGAATCACGAGGGTGCGCGTTTCGACCCACGGCGGCGCCTGCTCGAGCGGGAGAAAGAGCTGGAGGCTCACATCTTCGATGATTCCCTGTCGTCGCGGATTGCCGATGACGCCGATCACCTCCGCGCATGGCGCGGTGTCGCTGCCGAGGCGCACGCACCGGCCGAGCGCGTCGTCGTTAGGCCAGGCGAGCCGCGCGAACGCCTCGTTCACGATCATCACGCGCCGCGACGGATTCTGGTCCGCGACGGTGAAGTCGCGCCCGCGCAGGAGTCGCATCCCCATCGTGCGCAGGTATCCCGGCGTGACGCCATTGAAGTAGGGCCCGCCGTCGCGCACACGCGGGAGCGAGTCGCGTCCCGGGACGTGCGCCGTCGTTCCCCAGGACGTCCAGAATGGCAGCGACGTCGACAGCGCCGCGCTCTCGATTCCGCGGTGCGCAAGCGTCGCGCTCTCGAGGCGATGATACAGCGCGTCGATTTGCGGTTGCGTGTAGTTCAGACCACTCAAATTCAGCTGGGCAGTCAGCACGTGCTGCGGCTCCATCCCGAGCGACAATGCCTGGACGTGACGCAGGCTCCTCACGAACAGCCCAGTGCCGACAAGCATCACCACGGAGAGCGCGGCCTGCACGATCAACAAGGTCAACCGCGCCTTGGATTGATGAACGCGCCCCTCCCTGGCCCCGCCATGCAGCGCATTGCTTAGGCGGGACCGCCGCGCTTGCACGGCCGGCACGAGCCCCGTGAGAACGCCGGCGGCGATCGCCGCGAGCGCCGCGTATGCGAGAACATGCAAATCGATCGCCGGGGTGTCCTCCCAGTCGAGCTGCGGAAACACTATCTGCTGCATGATGCTAGCTCCCCCCGCGACGATGACGAGCGCCCCCACGCCGCCTAACGTGGCCAGCAGCGCGCCCTCGCAGAGGAGCTGTTGCACTAGCCGACCCACCCCCGCGCCGAGTGCCGAACGCACCGCGATCTCTCGCTGGCGGCGAATTCCACGCGCGAGCTGGAGATTCGCGACGTTCGCGCAGGCAATCACAAGAACCAGCACCGAGACGGCGCCAAGCAAGAGCGCCACCTTCGCGTCTGCATCGTGCGCGAGCGCTTCACGCGGCAGGACCGATCGGAACTCGAAGCGCGGCTGGCTCTCCATGAGACGCGACTTCGACACGCCATCGCGCAACATGTTCGCTCGCAAAGCTCGTGAGGCACTCGCGGCCGCGCGATCGCGGTCGACGCCTGAGCGGAGCCGCGCTGCGGCCTGCAACCAGAAGCCATTCCGGCCCCGCGGACCCGACCAACCAGCAATCGCTTGCGGCGTCGCGCCCGAGGTAATCGGGATCCACACATCGATCGCACTCGACGACAGTCCGACGAAATGACGCGGCGCCACGCCGACGACGATGTACCTGCTGTCGCCCAACTGCAACGCGCGTCCGAGAATGTCGGCATCGGCCGCGAATTGGCGCTCCCAGAAGCCGTACGAGATGACAGCCACGTTCGGCGCGACCGGCGCGCCGTCGTCCTCTGGCAAAAAGAAGCGACCGAGGCGCGCACGTACGCCGAGCATCGAGAAATAACTCGCCGATACTTTCATGCCGCGTACGCTTCGCGCGTCGGCGCCATGACCGAGGGCCAGATCGGTTTGAGTATAGGCGGCAACGCCGTCGAAGATCTCCTTGGTTCCGGCGAGGTCGAGATACTGCGGATACGAGAGCGTCTCCTGATGAATGGGACCGCCGTCGTAGGAACGAACAAAATCCGCGGTCACTACTCGTGCCGGGTCGGCGACCAGCGCCGGAGGGCGCAGCAGGAGGCGATCGATGACGCCGAACATCGTCGCGTTCGCGCCGATGCCTAACGCGAGTACGCCGATGACGCTGAGCGCGAATCCACGTTGCCGGGCAAGACTCCTCGCCGCATATGCGAGATCCTGGCGAATCGACTCGGCCCGCACGACCCACCGCTCGCGCGCCAACCGGCGGCGCTCGAGGCGATTCAGCTCACGCCGCGATGCCATGACATCGCCATACTCCGAGAGCGCTTTCTCGCGCGCCGCGTCACGCGAAGTGCCGCGCGTCACCAGATCGGCGACCCGACTTTCGATATGGAATCGGATCTCGTCGTCGATCTCGCGCTCCAGGGTGCGTGTCGACCTCGGCAGCGTGAAGAATCGACGCAGGCCGGCTATCCGTGGCTCGCGGGTCATGGTCGGCTCCCCGCGCCGCTTGCGCGCAGAATCCTGAAGACCGCGTCGACATATCGTGTGAAGCTCGCTTCACTCGCGCGCAGCTCGCGCCGGCCTGCGGCGGTGAGCTGGTAGTACTTCGCGCGGCGATTGGCGTCCGAAACGCCCCACTCGCTCTCGATGTAGCCGCGCTCCTCCAATCGATGCAGCGCGAGATAGAGCGCGCGGTCCTCCACTCCAATCGTCTCGCCACTCGTATCCTTGATCCAGCGCGCGACGGCATAGCCGTGCCGCGGACCCCACGTGAGCGTTCGTAAAACCAGCAGATCGAGCGTTCCTGCCAGAAGCATGGGTTCGGACGCCACAACGCACTCTCCCCGGAGTAACTCCGGTGAAGATGCTGGGCGGGCTCGCCGCTGTCAACGACACCCCTTGCGTGACTTCTGTGGACGTACCTGCCTTGGAAAGACCGGCTCGGTGTCAATCGTCCTTTTGGCCGAACAAGGCCATGTTCGACGAGTGCCCCGGCGCGACCTTCTTCTCCGGATAGATCCAGTGCACGGCCTGGTTGACCGCCGTCGCCGCCTCGCCGAAACCAGTCGCGATCAACTTCAGCTTTCCCGGGTAGGAGGTCACATCCCCGGCGGCGTAGATCCCAACGCGCCCCGTCTCCATCTGGCTGTTGACGACGATGTCGTTTTTCTCGAGCGTCAGCCCCCACTCGCGAATCACTCCCATGTTGCTTACAAAGCCCAGCATCGGGAGCACGACTTCTGCTTCGATCTCTCGCGTGGTTTTCGCCTTGACGTCACGCAACAACACGTGCGAGAACTTGTCGCCTCCGTTGCGACACTCGATGTCGTGCAGCTCGTGGAACGTATAAAGCTCAGCGCGACCGGCGTCGACCGCCTCGCGATATTGCGCGACCGTCGCGTCATGAGCTTTGAAGAGATCGCTGCGATGCGCGAGAATGACTCGGGAGGCTCGATCAAGAAGTTGGGTCGCCCAGTCGAAGGCCGTGTCTCCGCCGCCGATGATCAACACTCGCTGATCCCGAAAGGCTTCCGGATCAGTGACGACGTCATAGATCCCGCGCCCGTACCATGGTTCGGCACAGCGTTGCGGCAGCCGCCGGGGCGAGAACGCGCCGATGCCTGCGGCAAGAATTATCGAGCGCGTCGGAAATCGATCGGTTTCCGTGACGAGGACGAACTGATTTCCGTCCTGCTCTAGGCCGGTGACTCGCTGTGTCAGGTGAATCGGCTGCTGAAAGCGCCCCGCCTGTTCGACCAGCGACCGCACCAGGTCCTTGGCGAGCACCTGCGGAAGACCGGCGACGTCGAAGATGTACTTCTCGGGATACAGCGCGGTGAGCTGACCGCCGGCATCCGGAAGGGCGTCGATGATCTGCGCCGTCACTCCTCGCATGCCTGCGTAAAAAAGAGCGAAGAGTCCGGTGGGCCCTCCGCCGATGATCGTAATGTCTTTGATCTCTTGAACCATCCAATAACGTTCGCCGCCAGTGACGATCGATTCAAGCCGCCACCTCGACTACCGCGGCACGTTTAGGCTCGTCAACAAGGTTGCCGAGGGCGGCATGGCAACAGTCTACGAGGCGCAGCAGCTGGGTCCGTCCGGCTTCTCGAAGCGCATCGCGCTCAAAGTCATTCACCCCCACTACGCGCAGAAGCCGGAGTTTCTCCAACTCTTCATCGACGAGGCGAAGCTCTCGGCGAACCTTCTGCACGGGAACATCGTGCAGATCTATCAGCTCGGCGAAGTCGCGGGCGATTATTTCATCGCGATGGAATTCATCGCCGGTCCAACGCTGCGCGCCATCGTCGATCGACACCGGGACGTCGGGCGCGCGATGCCACAAACGCTCGCGGCGTACATCGCGAGCCGCGTGTGTCGCGCCCTCGACTTCGCCCACAATTTCGTCGGACCCGACGGCCATCGCCTCGATATCGTGCACCGTGACGTTTCACCCGGCAACGTGATGGTCACGTGGGACGGACACATCAAGCTCGCTGACTTCGGCATCGCGAAAGCGCGCACGTCGATCGATCCCGCCTCGGACGGAATTCGGATTGGGAAGAAGCATTACATGAGTCCAGAGCAGCTCACCGGCCTTCAGGTCGACGGCCGTAGCGATGTGTTTTCGCTTGGTCTCGTTCTGTTCGAGCTACTCGCGTTGGAGCGCCTTTTCCGCGAGGAGATCACCGCGAAGGCCCTCTCGGAGATTGCGATCGAGCCACTGCCTTCACTGCGCGATCTCGTCACCAATCTCGACGAAGATCTCGAGCGCATCATTCTCGCCGCTCTCGAGCGAGACCCCGCGCGTCGTCCCACGGCCGCGCTTCTCGGCCAGGCCTTGGACCAGTGGGTCCTCGATCAACAAGAGGTCGCGACGCCCGACAAGCTCGAGGCGCACCTCGCCCAACTTTTCCCCGGATCGTACCAGCCGCCGACCGTGGGCGATGAAGAGACGGAGTTCACGAATCTCAAGTCGGCGCTGAGTCGGAGTTGGTGGAAGAAAGGCTTAGGGGCCAAAAGCTAGAAGTAGGGGCTAGGGTTTGGTGCTAGACTTCACCCCGGCTTGCGCCATCATCCTAGCCCTTACGCCTAGCCCTCGCTCCTCTTGAAGATCTACACCCGCACCGGAGATTCTGGCGACACCGCCTTATTCGGTGGTGGACGCGTCTCAAAGGACCACCCGCGCGTCGAGGCATATGGCGACGTCGACGAGCTCAATGCAGTGGTCGGTTTCGCCAGGTCGATTGCGCTGATGCCGCATGTCGATGAAGTCCTCATGCCGATTCAGCGCGATCTGTTCGCGATCGGCGCTTTGCTGGCAACGCCAGACCGCGAGAAGATGCAGTCGCATCTCGAGAAAGCGCGTGTCGACGACGGCCGGATCAAACAGCTCGAAAATGCCATCGACGACGCGGATCGAGAGCTAGAGCCTCTAAAGTCTTTCATTGTACCGGGCGGCTCGCCAAAAGCGGCTGCGCTCCACGTCGCGCGCACGGTTTGCCGCCGCGCGGAGCGGCGCGTCGTCTCCTTGAGTGAGACGGAAGAGATTCCTGACCTAGTTGTCATCTATCTCAATCGATTATCGGATTTGCTCTTCACGCTGGCGCGCCTCGCGAACAAGCGCGCGGGAACCGGCGAGGTTACGTGGTGACCCGCGTCACTTTCTCGTAACCGGAATCCTTGCGTGACAGTCCGGTAAATATGGACCCGGTCGAGGTAGAGCTCCCGACATATCGCGTGCTGATAGCGCGCGGCGCCCTCGCCGAAGTCGGGCGAATCGCTGCCGCGAGCGCCAAGGCGCATCGGTATGCGATCATCTCCGACGAAAGCGTCGCCCCGTTGTATGCGGGTCGCGTCCGGTCGGCAGTCGGTGAGGGACGCACGCGCCTGTACACGATTCCCGCCGGCGAGGAGCAGAAGACCCGCGCGACGTGGACCTCGCTCACTGATGCGATGCTCGCGGACGGTTTCGGTCGAGACTCGGCAATCATCGCTCTCGGCGGCGGAGTGATTGGCGACCTCGCCGGCTTCGTCGCCGCCACGTACATGCGTGGCGTTCCATTCATCCAGGTGCCGACGACCCTGCTTGCGATGATCGACGCATCGATCGGTGGAAAGACGGGTGTCGACACGCCAGCTGGCAAGAATCTCGTAGGCGCGTTTCACCAGCCAGCGGCGGTAGTTGCCGACCCCGATGTGCTGCGCACGCTGGCGGCCGATCATTTGCGCGCTGGTCTCGCTGAAGCCATCAAGCACGGTGTCATCGCCGATGCGTCGTACTTCACTGACGTTGTCGAGTCGGCGCCGGAAATCGTGACCGGAAATCGCACCGCGGCCGCGTCGCTCGAGCGTGTTGTTGTCCGCAGCGTCGCGATCAAGGCCGACGTTGTCAAGCGCGACGAGCGCGAAGGCGGAATTAGGAAAACGCTCAACTTCGGTCACACCCTGGGGCACGCCATCGAGCTGCGCAGCGACTACAAGATGCTCCATGGCGAGGCCGTTGCCGTCGGCATGGTGTTGGAGAGCCGCGTCGCCGAGCGACTCGGGATCGCCGAGCCAGGAACGAGCGAACGCGTGCGCGCGGCCATCGAGCGCGCGGGACTTCCCTCGTCGCGTCCGACGAATCAGACGCCGGACGAGATCCTATTGGCGACGCGCGGCGACAAGAAGGCGCGCTCCGGCGTCGTGGAGTACGCACTGCCGTCGCGGATCGGGGCCATGGCCGGCGCCGACCAGGGATGGGGCGTTCCGGTGGCCGATGGCATCGTGCTCGAGGTCTTGCAGTGACTGCTCGGCGTCCCCGTCGTTTCGGCACGCGCGTCTCGTTAGGCGCTGTGAGCAGTGGCTTGGGCGCCGCGACGCTCGCCCTCGGCATCGTCATCGCATTTGGCATCCGGGACGAGCAGCGCGCCACGGTCCATGCGCGCGCCGCCGCCGAGGCGGCCGCCGTAGCGCCGATGCCGCGACATCCGCAAGCTGAGCCGATTCCAGTGGCGGGCGTCGTCGTTCTTGCCGCAACGAGGAGTTGGACGAAAACCATGCACCGCCCGCTCAGAGCTGGCGAGCCGGTGCCGGTTCTCATCACCGCGTACTGTCTGAGCGGAACGACGCGCCGCGGACGATACGTGCGCCCCGGAATTGTCGCCGCAGATCGCAGGCTCTTTCCGCTCTCGCGATATATCGAACTCTACGCCGGCGAGAAATATCTCGGCCGATTTCTGATCGACGATACTGGGTCGATGATTCGCGGCGCGCACATCGACGTCTGGGTGCCAACCTGCCGAGAGGCGACAATCTTCGGTCGGCAGCACGGAACGGCGATGCTCCTGCCGCGGCCAGAGCTACAAGTCGTGCAGGCTGGAGCCGCCAAGTAGAGGCTGGTGGTATGCGAGGTGCTAGGTGCGAGCGAAGGCCGACCCTTGCATCCAGCACCTAACACTCCTCAAATGTCCTCCTTCGCCACTTATCTCATCGGATTCATCATCCTGATCGTTGGGCTCGCGTTCGGCGCGTACCTTTTGAACATCCCTACGGTCTGGATCGCGGTTGGAATCATCATTCTCCTCGGCGTCGGTGTTCTGATGGCGACGAGCAGAACGAGGCGACGCGATCCTCCGTCCACGTGATTCCCGAGTAATTCCACGGGGATTCCTCGCCACGAAAGAGGGCCGACGCGTCGTTATGACGGGTCGGCCCTCATTTTTTCCGTTCGATTGCGAAGTAACCTGTAACTGACCGTCGAGCCAGCGGATAACTCGTTACGCCCCGCGTTCGCGGCCATTCGAGGTGGGACGAAGGTCACAATTCAGTATTGACGCTGTCTGAACGTCTCATTACCCTAGCCGCCCCTGACCCTGCCCTACCTCTCGCGAGACTATCGCGCGATGGGCGCCGACGCCCCGCCATGGTGCTCGCTCCACCAACCCCCTCGTTGAGGAGCGTGTATGGAGCAAGTGACGGAGACCAGGTCCACCAGAGGCTACTTTCGTTCTTCGCCCTCGACCGCGTTCGACCAGTACCTCCAGGACATTCAGAAGCTCCCGCTCATCGACGACCCCGAGGAGGAGCGACGATTGGCGCGACGCGCCCAGCGTGGCGACGAGAAGGCGGCGGAGCGACTGGTAACCGCGAACCTGCGATTTGTCATCTCCTACGTGAAGAAATACCAGGGCCACGGACTCGACCTCTCGGAACTCGTCGCCATCGGGAATGAAGGGCTGCTCAAGGCGGTGCGAAAGTTCGATCCGGACCAGGGCGTCAAGTTCATCTCGTATGCGGTGTGGTGGGTGCGCCAAGTGGTGCTCAAGGCGCTCGCAGAGCAAACGAGGTCGGTTCGAATCCCACTCAATCAGAATTCTCAGCTCATTCGTCTTGCTCGCGCCGAGACGATCCTCGCCCAGGTTCTCAAGCGCGACCCCACC
>DATEHJ010000335.1:0-8508 GCA_035279645.1 Gemmatimonadaceae bacterium | reverse complement strand
TAGAACAGCGGATCTAGAACAGCGGATCTAGAAGAACGGAGTCAGAACTCCGGTGGAAAATGAAAGCTGGCGCGCAACCGCGCGCCCGCTTCCGAATTCGCAGCCGCCGTTCAAGCTCCGATCTTCTAGCTCCGATCTTCTAGATCCGACGTTCTAGAGCCGAACTTCTAGATCCGATCTCGTAGTGGATACGATCTTCTAGAGCGTCGTCTCTCTAGATCCGCCCTTCTAGATCCGCCTTTCTAGTCCGACCTACACCCCCTTCTCCTCCAAGAGCGCGAGGAATTCCTTCGGCTCCTTGATCGTCAACAGGCGCTGCGGCACGTCCGCTTCCTTGCTGAACTGGGCGATCTTGCCGAGCACCGGGAGATACTGATTCGACACTTCGAGCGGCGGCGCGACGATGAGAAAGAAGAAGTTCACAGGTTTCTCATCGATCGCCTTGAAGTCCACACCGCTCGCCTTGCGGCCGAATGCCACGCGCAGCCGGTTCACGACGAGTGAACGGCAGTGCGGAATCGCGATGCCGCGGCCGATGCCGGTGGAGCCCAGGTTCTCTCGCCGCTTGAGCATCTTGAAAAGCATGCCGTCGGACTTCTCGTCCAACTTCAGCAGCGCGATGAGTTCCTTTAGAATGTCGTCCTTCGTCGTACCCTGCAGGTTCAGCTGAATTGCATCCTCGCTGAAGAATTCTCGCAGTTCCATCTACCGTCTTGCCTCGTGCTGTTGAAGGGCGGGAGGGGGCGTTCACCGCCTCGACCGAATGCAAACTGCGAAGTTACCGAGCATGAGTATGCATGTCAAATGCTGACGTTGCATGGACTTCGACCGCTTCTTAACTTGATCGAATGAAACGCTTTCCCTTTGCGCTCGCCGCGGAGGTCCCACTGTACCTCGCGCCGATGGCCGGCGTGTCGGAATCTCCGTTCCGACGCCTCTGCCGGCGCTTCGGCGCGGACGTCGTCGTTACCGAGTTCCTCTCGGCGGAAGGTATCCGTCGCGAGAACCCGGCGACGATCGAAAAGCTGCGCTTCGGGAGCGACGAACGTCCGATCGGCGTGCAGATCTTCGGCTCCGACCCGGCCGCGATGGGAGAAGCAGCTGCCTTCGTCACTGACGTCTTCAATCCCGAGTTCATCGACATCAACTTCGGGTGCCCGGTCAAGAAAGTCGTTAGGCGCAATGGTGGATCGGGCTGCTTGCGCGACCTCAATCTCGTCGAGGACGTGATTCGCAGCGTCCGCCGAAGCACGCGACTGCCCGTGACGTGCAAGATTCGGAGTGGCTGGAACGAGGAGATGCGCGACCCGGTCGCCATCGCGCGCCGCTGCGAGGACGCGGGAGTCTGCGTGCTCGCGCTGCACCCGCGCACGCGCACGCAGATGTACACTGGCGCGGCGCGCTGGGAGGAGATCGCGGTGGTGGCAGACGCGCTCACGATTCCCGTGCTTGGCAACGGCGATATCAAAACAGCCGAGGACGCGCTGCGCATGCACCGCGAGACCGGATGCGCCGGCGTCATGATCGCCCGCGGCTCGTTCGGCCAGCCTTGGATCTTCGATCAGACGCGCGACCTTCTCGAGGGGCGTCCGAAGCGCCCTGATCCAACGGTCGAAGAGCGCTTCCAAGTCGCGTTGGACCACGCGCGGATGGCGGAGCAATACGAAGCCGATCCACGCGGGGCCGCGATCGAGTTCCGCAAACACCTCGGCTGGTACGTCAAGGGACTCCCCGCCTCGGCGGAACTGCGCAAGCGGCTGCACGCCGTCGATGCGTTAGGCGAGGTCGAGGGGATCTTCGACGACTACCTTCGTCATCGCGATCGATACGTCGGCGACGCGGAAAGCACTGACCAGCCCGACCTCCTCGAGGTCGGGCACTCATGAGACGCGAGCACGTTCGCGACTTGCTCGATCAGGTCGCGAACGGCGCTCTCGGAATCGACGAAGCGCTCGGACGCCTCTCCTTCGAGCCCGCTGAGTCGTTAGGCTTCGCGACGATCGATCACCATCGGGCGCTCCGCCAGGGATTCCCCGAGGTCGTTTTCGGCGAGGGGAAGGCGACCGAGCACCTCGTCGAGATCGCTGCTCGCATCGCCGAGCGCGGCGAGGGGCTCCTCGTGACGCGGCTCGCTCCCGATGCCGCGTCCATCCTCGCCTCACGCTTCGAGTCGATCCAGCTGAATGCGCTTGCACGCACCGCGTATCTGCCGCCGGCCGTCGCGAGTGCGCCGACGGGGCGGGGGACAATCCTCATCGTCACGGCGGGTACCTCGGACATACCCGTCGCCGAGGAAGCCGCAGTCACGGCGACGGCGCTCGGGAACTGTGTCGCTCGGCTCGTCGATGTCGGAGTGGCAGGCATACATCGGCTCCTGGCCCGCCGAGAGGAGCTTGTTTCCGCGTCAGTCATCGTCGTCGTGGCCGGAATGGATGGCGCGTTGCCGTCTGTTATCGGCGGACTCGTTCAGGTTCCCGTCATTGCCGTCCCAACGAGCGTCGGCTACGGGGCATCCTTCCATGGGCTCGCGGCACTTCTCACGATGCTGAATAGTTGCGCCGCCGGTATCACGGTCGTCAACATCGATAACGGTTTTGGCGCGGCCGTCGCGGCGTCGCGCATAAACCACGTCTGAGTCGCGGTTCGCAGACAAGCCTACCGCGCCTTGCCTCGCGTCCCTCTCCTCACGTGACGACCCAGACGAGCGCTCACGTTGCAGTCGTTGTCGGCCAGGGTTGGCCGATGGCGCTGTCGACGCTCGTCCTCATCCTCGCTCTCGTCGTCGCCGGGCTAAGCATTCGGGGCTTGATGCCTGCGGCGGCCGTTCGCGCCAAGCGGACCCTGTCCGTAGGTGCCCTCCTCATTTCCTCACTGGTCGTAGTCGTCAGCGGCGGCACGATCACTTCGATCGCGCTCGTCGGGATCGCCGCGTGGGGGATGGCCGAGTGCTTCGGCGTCTCGATCGGCATCGCGGCATTCCTGCTCGCCGCGCTCGCGTCGGCCTCGGCCTTGGCGAAGAGCGGACCGTTCATGGCTATTGGAGGAGCGGTCGCCGCCGCCGCGATCGGCGCCCTGCCGTTCTTCTATGCGCGCACGCTCACTGCGCTGCACACGCGCCGTGAGCGCAGAGTCACGCGTCTCGAGGCACAGATTTCCCGTCCGACGCCGGCGCGGCCGATGCCGACGGAAACGCTCAAGCGCGACGTTCTCCTTTCCGTCGAGCGTACCGAGGCGACAAAAGACCTCGCGATCCTCGACGGCTTGCTGAGCGACATTCGCGATTTGATCCAGGCCGACGAAGCGATCTTTTGGCGCTGGAGCGAGGACAGAGACACGCTCATCCCTCAGGCCTGGTCGAGCGAGCACGGGGAGCGCCCCCAGTTCTTTCGCGTGAAAGAGTGGGGACCGCTCGCGCGCTGGTCGGCGCAAGAGCGAATCGTGAGCTTCGACGGAAGCGACGACGCACCATTCCTCGTTGCCGCTCCGGTCACGAGCAAGAGCGACAGCGGTGGCGAGACGTTGCACGGGGTGATCACCGTCAGCTGCAACGACGGTCTCTCACAGTCGCGCGAGTCGATGAAGGAGTGGCTGCCACGCTTCGCTGGTCAGCTCGCCGCATATCTCGAGCTGATCGATATGCGGATGGCGCACAGTCGCAGCAGCCGTCGCAATCAAGCGCTGATCCATGCGATGGAACAGTTGCAGGAGTTCAAAACCGCGGAGGCGCTCGGCAAGGCGCTCTGTGAGGCCGCTCTCGAGGTGACATCCGGACGATCCGCGTTGCTTATTCGATGGCTGACACAAGACGGCTATGGTCTCGTCCAGCACGCCTCGCGCGAGCTGGCGCTCGAGTCGGGAATGACCATCAGCAAGGACACGCTTGTCGGAAGGACTTGTCGCGACGGCATGCCGCTGCTTCTCCACGACGCACGCGCCGTCACGCGATCGGAGCCCGCGTACACGTCGACCCTCGCCTATCGCGCGATTCCGTCGCTCGTCGTGGTTCCGATCGTGTGCGAGCAGCGCGTCATCGGCGCGATCGTCGTCGAGGGCGCGGAACCGACCAGTCTCGGTGTTGAGGAAGGTCGAAACGTCGGGCTGCTCGCCGCCGTCGCGCGCGCGTTTCTCGAGAAGGTCTGGGAGATCGAGGACGTCACCGAGCGAGCTCGGACGGACGCGCTTACGGGCCTCGGCAATCGGCGCCACTTGGACGAGCAGCTCAGGCGTGTGCTCGCGGAGACCGACCGCTTCGGCGGAACCTCGTCGCTGATCTTCGTCGACATCGACGACTTCAAGAAGATCAACGACACCTTCGGGCACGAGGCCGGCGACGCCGTGCTGCGACAGATCGGAAAGATCCTCGGCGATGGCGTGCGCACGGTGGACATCTGCGCTCGCTACGGCGGCGAGGAGATGGTGATCCTCCTTCCGCAGACACCGATCGCCGGTGCGACCGAATTGGCGGAGCGCCTGAGAACCGCGATCGCCGAGCGAAAGGTGGTGTTCGAGGGGGCATCGATTCCGGTCACGGCGTCGTTCGGTATCGCGGGATATCCGGAGACCGTTCCGCACGGTGACTGGCTTTTCCCGGCCGCCGACAAGGCGCTTTATCTCGCGAAGGAGAATGGGAAAAACTGCGTAAAGGCGCTGCTCACAAGCGATGGAATACCAAAGAAATACCAGAGCGGTCTGCAGTAAAAGATGAAGTGATTCGAGGTTGAGAATCGGCGAGTGGTGGGCTAGATTAAGGAGTGGTTTTGGGGGCGACTGGCTTCGACGGGATAAGTGAAGCCGTGGCCGCGTGCCCAGGTCCTCGGGTTCCTGGTAAAACACTCGGGAAAAATCCAACTGCCAACAACAACTTGGCCCTCGCTGCGTAACGTTTAGTTATGCCGAGTGCCCGCGAGGAAGCCCGCCCGGGGCGGCTTCGAGGGTATCGCAAAACCGGGATAGGCCGATGACGCGCCCTCGATCATCGGCCGAGATCAAGAGGGCTTATCCAGTAGTGGGCCGTCCGCTAGCCAGCGACTGGAGACATCCAACTGCGGACTACGCACGTAGTGGCTGTGGTCGATCTCTTCTCGGACCGGGGTTCGATTCCCCGCGCCTCCACTGATTTGAGACAAGGAAGGCCGAAGGACAGAGTCCTTCGGCCTTTCTTGTCTCCGCTCGTGGCTCGCTCGCTGGGCGCTCGCTCGAAGCCTATTTGGAGTCCTCTTGCTCGATCTAATCCGACGCCGGCTCCTCCTTGCGGCATCGCTCAGAAGGCATCGACCGTTCGCACCGGCGTAAGCTGGCCATGTTGCGGCGCGGTTGGCTGACCGAGCTGCCCCTCGTCGTTCGCGCCCCAGCAGTAGAGATGGTTGTCAGTTCCGATCGCGCAGGTGTGGTTCTGACCAGCCGAGATATCGCGGAAAGTGAGGCCACCCGCTACCGGAGTCGGATCTCGCAGGAAGCCGCCGGACGTGCCGACGCCGAGCTTTCCTTCAGTGTTGTCTCCCCAGCAGAACGCCGCGCCGCTCGCGTCGAGTGCGCAGGCGTGGTTCGTTCCCGTCGCGACGTTATGCAGCTGCATCCCCTGACCAACCGTCTGCACCACCGTGGTGGACGTACCGAGGAAGGCGGAGGTCCCGAGCTGACCTACGTCATTCTTGCCCAAGCAGAGGATCGTGCCGTTAGGTTGGTCGGCGCAGGTGAAGGAATCGCCTTCGCGAACTCGCGTCGCGGTGTTCGTTGCCGGATTGTTGATCGGCCCCTGCAGGCTTGGCCAGACCGCGGGATCTGCACTGAGCTGCCCCGAATCATTGTTGCCCCAGCAGCCCCACCAGCCCGCGAGGCTTTGCGCGCAGTAGTGAGTCGTCCCGAGTGTCACGTTGTTGGACCAGGTGAGACTGATCGAGTACATCGCCGGTGTGCTGGAACCATTGAGGCTCCCCCAGCAATTCAACTGATGCGCGGTCGTGATTCCGCACGTGGATGAGCCGCCCGCGCCGACGGCGGCGTACACGTCGCCTCCACTTACCGATGTCGGCGTGGTGACGCTCGCGTAAGGTCCGATCTGACCGTTGCCTATCTCACCCCAGAGGTTCGATCCCCAGCACCAGACCGCGCCATTCGAGACAGCGCAGCTGTGCGAGCCGCCTGCGCTGATCGATGATCCACCGGCGAAGACGCTGTTCTGAACTCGTGTTGGCTGGGGAACACAGGCAACGAGGCCGAAGGACCGGCGGACGCCGCACAAAACAGTCGCTGGCATTCCCGACTCGCCGAAACCATCAGATCCCCAACAGAAGATGGCCCCAGCCTTCGTGCGGGCGCAGGTGTGCCACCAGCCTGAGTTGATCTGCACGAAATTGTTCGCGGTGGGATCGAACTTTGGGGGGCCCGGAGGAACGAACGCATCGGACCGTGTTGGGGCCAGGAGATGACGAGAGTCATCGGAGCAGGCGGTGATCGAGATCGTGACGACGCAGGCAGCGATGATACGAATGAAGGCGCGCATGGTGGGTCTCCGTTGGAGTTCGCCGCCATCCTACGCGCCCCTCCTCACCGCAACCTCACGGCAAAATCATTTCCGCGCTGATGAGGAAGCTCGGATCCAATTCGACGCCTCACGAGCGGAGACTCATTGATCGGGACACATAGCGCTGGCCGCGTCGCCGCGAATAACAGAGCGAGCGTGGCGTGTCGGCTCGGACGCATGAGTGCTCCGTTGGGCGGGAGGAAGCGTCAGGCTGGAGTTCGCCCAATTGGTATGTGCCCAGCGATCATCCAGGGTGCGAGTGACGTAATGGAAGTACGCGCACTGTAAAGAGGACGAGGCGGCGCGCCCCAGTTGCCGACGCATCACGGCGTGCCGGCCTGCACCGTGAATCGGAGACTGTCCAGGATTCCGCCTACCCCGCGAACGGACGGACTCACAGTCACCGTGTACTCCTCCCCAACGGCTAGGCTATCCGTCAGGAACAACTGGAATACGTCATCGCCATCTGGCTTGGTGCCATACACCAACGGTGGAGTGATGCTCGACGAAAAGCTCGTCAGCACCCATTCATGATTCTCAGTCTCATAGCGATGCCTTGAGCGCCAGAATCTTGTGCTCGACGTCGGCGCGACGGTAGTCGTCATGCGTAACGTGCGTCAGAAACCGTGCATATGCGTCGGCGGCACCTGGCTTGTCGCCTGACGCTTCGAGGGCCGACGCAAGGAGCAGGTACGGTGCCGCGTAATGCGGCTCGAGCGCGACCGCCCGGCGAAATTGAGCCGCGGCTTCGCGTGGATGTTTAGCGTATTGATACGCCCGTCCGAGACCAACGAGCGATTCTACGTCGGCCGAATCGGTTTCGGCCGCGAGGCCATACTCCAGCAGGGCCGTCGTGCTGTCGTGCGCGTTGAGCGCGATCTCACCGAGCATCGCGTGCGCGGGGGAAAAGGCCGCATTCTCGACCACGGCTCGGCCGAGCGCCGCCCGCGCGGCGGCAATTCTGCCTCGCTGCAGCTCGATGAGGCCCATCGAGTACTCGAGCAGCTCCTTCGATTGGTAGCCGTTGCCGAGTGACTTCACGTCCTCGGCGCGGAGCTGCGCAAGCAGTGCGGTGATTTCCGCCGCGGCACTGTCACTCTTTCCGCTATTCACAAACGCTGAAGCTCGAACAAAGCGCAGGTAGCCGTAGCGCTCCGGCTCTCGAGCGATGACGGCGGCGAAGAGGTTGAGCGCGCGCGGTAGGTCCCCCTGGCCGAGCGCGTACCAGGCTCGGTTCGCCGGGCTGTCGAGTATGCGCCCCGGCAGCTGCTGGTACAGGTAGAAGATCATCCCCTGATGAACAAAGGGGTTGCGCCGCAGCGCGCGCTCGCGGAACTCTTCTGCCTCGAGGACGTGCGGATCGCGCAACGTTTTTTCGTCGTCAAGCAGGTATTTCTCGAACCGGCCGATGTCGCGGGCCCAGAACGCAATCCAGCGCATATACAACGGCTCGGCGCGGTCCGGCCGCAGATGGGACGACCACACGACGGCCGCTTCGGAATCGGTGATGTTCTTGTCGATGTGCTTGGTCGCCCAGTCGAAGTACACTTCCCAGTCGTTAGGGTCGACCCCACTCGGGAGTCTCGGCGGGGAGTCGTCTGCCTGTGCTCGGGCGAGGCAGGGGAGCACGAGGCACCACAGGAGTGCGACAACGCAGGACAGAACCGCGCGGGAACGGAGTGACGTTCGCATCTGCTCAATCGCGGGTGGGGTCAGGCAGACTATACGGCGCGCGCCCGCCGCTCGTCAACGGCCCTTTCGTACTTATCCCCCGGAGTGACGAGGCGAAACCGAGACTGAGATCTCAGAACTGAGATTTGAGATCGGTCCTTCTCGCCTTGGCAAGCGCTCATCTCACCCAGGCACGGCGAGTCCAGGATCGAGACGCGGAGGCTCGTGAACCCAGGCGTGAGATCATCGCTTGGTCTCACGTCGCGCGCCTCGAATCTCGGTGTCTCGCGTCTGGACTCGCCGTCGCGGGTGAG
>DATEHJ010000334.1:0-2429 GCA_035279645.1 Gemmatimonadaceae bacterium | reverse complement strand
CGTCACCGGATTCAGCTGGTCGCCCGACGGCAAGCGCATCGCCTTCCTGAGCGTCGACTCGCTGTCCAAGACGACGGAAGCCGCGCGCAAACGGCACGACGATCCGCAGGTCTACGAGGGTGATTTCCGCCTCTCGCACGTTTGGGTCGTCGATGTTGCGACGAAGAAAGAGTCTGAGCTCGTGCACACGACCGAGTTCACCGTGCGCGGCGCCCCTGATTGGTCGCCGGATGGCCGACGCATTGCGTACGTGACGACGCCGTCCACGCTCCTTCGCGACGAACGTCGCAACACGTTCATCGTCGACGCGATGACCGGCGCCGCGGAGCGGATCGATGCCGGTGCCGACGTCCAAGGGACGCCGCAGTGGTCGCCCGACGGCCGCACGCTCGCGGTGACGACGCTCAAGCAGACGCACGCGATGGTTCCCGACAGCATGCCATTCCGTGAGATTCTGAACGCGCACCTCGTGCTGTACGATGTTGCGACCAAGCGCGCGCGGGACGTCGGCGCAAGCTTCGACAACTCGCCGGGCGCTCTCACGTGGAGCCCGGACGGCAAGGCGCTGTTCTTCACCGCGGGAGACCGCGTCTACTCCAGCGTGTTCCGCTTCGATGTCGCAAGTGGCAAGTACACCCAGCTTACCCAGCGTGAGATCGTTCGCGGGGTGTCCTTCGACAAGAGCGGGACGCACGCGGCTTTCGTCATGGATACACCGATGTCGCCCGGCAACGTGTACTCGTCGGACGCGACCTTCGCCTCGTCGCGCAAGCTCACCGACGCCAATCCACAGGTGGCGACCCTTTCGTTAGGCGAGACCGAGGTCGTGACCTGGAAGAGCTCCGACGGCCAGGAAGTCGAAGGCGTGCTTCTCAAGCCAGTGGGTTATCGCGCCGGACAGCGCTATCCGCTGCTCGTCGACATTCACGGCGGTCCGACTGGCGCGCACAACACGGCGTTCAAGGCTAACTGGGGCTCGCCGGGACAGTTCTGGGCCGGACAGGGGTGGGCCGTGCTCTATCCCAACCCACGCGGCTCGACCGGGTACGGCGAGAAGTTCATGCGTGGGAACGTCCCGGATTGGGGTGGCGGCGACTATCGCGACATCATGACGGGCGTTGACGCGATGGTGGCGCGCGGCATCGCCGACGAGAGCAAGCTCGCCGTAACGGGCTGGAGCTACGGCGGCTACATGACGTCGTGGGTCGTGACCCAGACGAACCGCTTCAAGGCGGCAATGGAGGGTGCGGGGCTCACCGACCTCGTGAGCATGTACGGCACGACGGATATCCCGGGCTACATCGCTTCCTTCTTCCACGGCGTACCGAACAAGGAAACGACCGAGTTCTATCGCCAGCGCTCCGCGATCACCTTTGTCGACAACGTTACCACGCCCCTGCTCATCCTTCATGGCGGGAACGATGGCCGCGTGCCGATCGGTCAGCCGATGGAATACTTCCGGCAGCTCAAGGATCGCGGCAAGACGGTGCAGCTCGTGTTCTACCCGCGCGAAGGCCACGGGCTGGGCGAGTACTATCACCAGATGGACAAGGTGCGCCGCGAGTTCGACTGGATCAATCGCTACACGTTAGGCACGCCGAAGTCGGTCTCGTCGCGGTAAGGTTAAGGGATGAGGGACGCGGGGTGCGCTCCGACGCGTCCCGCCTCCCGCGCCCGCGGCACCCATGGTGCATCTTCTCATGGGCGCGATGAACAAAAGACTGCTCTGCTACTGGGTGGCCACCGTAGCCATTGCACTGGAGACACTAGCCGGCGGCGCGACGGACCTGCTGCGCGGGCGCGCTGCACTCGTATTCGGTCCATATGTGCTCGATACCCTCAATCACCTCGGCTAACCGGCGTACCTCCTGGTAATACTCGGCATCTTCAAACTGCTCGGCGGGATCGTGTTGCTTGCGCCCCGGCTACCGCGGCTCAAGGAATGGGCATACGCCGGCGTCTTCTTCGAGCTGAGCGGTGCCGCGGCATCCTGGGCGTTGCATGGTGATCCAGCGAGCGAGGTGATTGGGCCGATCAGCCTGATCATTGTCGCGATGATCTCGTGGGCGCTTCGTCCGCCCTCACGGATGCTCGGGACGATCGCACCGTTGGGCACAGCTCGCGTCGGCTGAAGAGCTGCACGCGTCCCAACGGGTCATCTCCGGCGTCTCTTCGGTACGATGACGTGACGGGGCGGCTCCGTCGAGTGCCCGAGCGCTCTCGTCAGCTTCAGACGCGCTGTCTTCAGGTTGCCGCTGGTTCTCATCAGCTGACCGGCCGCTCACGCTGGCTTCCCGCAATGTCTCGCGATGTTTCCTTCTGTCGTGGTCGCGTGACGGTCAGCTCCCGTCAGCTGACGGCTCGATCCTGTGAAGTGGCCACCTGCTTCAGTGTCCTTCCGGTCACGTTCGATCGCGTGTGCGCCCGGT
>DATEHJ010000333.1:0-4753 GCA_035279645.1 Gemmatimonadaceae bacterium | reverse complement strand
CTGGCCTGCGCTTCGCGCCATCCCGCAATCGCGCTGGCGATCGCGATGGCGAACTTTCCTGGCGAGAAGCTGGCGTCCGCGGCGATCCTGCTCTATTTGCTCGTGAGTGTCGTCACCGTGACGCCGTACCTCGGGTGGAGCAAACGGCAGACGCAGCGTCGTGCCAGGCACAAGCCGATGATGGCGCTTCGGTAGTTGTCCCATGCGGCGCCGCCTTGGGAGCGCAGTTCGAACAGTCGTCGTTGGCATCGCCGCTCCCTGGTTGCCCGCCTCGGTTGCTCTCGCGCAGACGACGGTCAACGAGTCATGGGCCGAGCTCGACGTGTACTACTCGTTGCCGTCGACCGATTTCCGACTGTTCGGCATGTCGCAGGTCGCGCGAGGACTCGAGACAGATAGCCGGCAGCTCACGTTAGGCATCCACGTCGACTATCTCCCGCACTCGTGGATCGTGTGGCGCGTCGGCTATCGCTGGTTGCGCTCGATCAGTGAGCCGTTCTCGCCGCCCGAGGAGCGGGCGCTCGGGGAGGTGGCCGTTCGGCGGCGCGTACAGAAGTTCGCCATCCGGAATCGCACGCGCCTCGAATTGCGCTGGATCGCTGGCGAGCCGTCGCAGCGATGGCGCGACCAGATCCGCGTCGACCGTGAGGTTGCACTCTCCGAGAGCCGTCGCCTCTATCCGTATGCGACCTTCGAGCTGTACTGGGACTCGCGCTATCACGCGCTTTCCCGAAGCGCGTATCGCGTTGGCGCCGACTTAGTCATGAACCGCACACTGACGTTCGACCTTTCCTACGCGCGCCAGGACAATCGCTTCGGTTCGCCGCGCCACGTCAACGCGATCTGGCCGAGGGTGGAGCTTCGCTATTGGTGAGGCACACTTGGCGACAGACGCGACGAGAGCGAGCGCGGATCCTTTCGCGCTCGCTCTCCTTGTTTATCTTACTGCGTCTTGCCTAACGCATGGCTAGCGCCCGCCATTGTTGGCCAGACCCTTGTTCACGAGCACACGGACCGACGCGCGCCGGTTCATAGCTCGGCCATCCGGTGTGGCGTTGCTAGCGATCGCGTCCGCCGATCCAAACCCCGTCGGGTTGAGAATGCGGCGGATCGGAATGTCCTTCTGCTCCAGGTACCGAACCACGGAAACAGCGCGCGCCTGGCTCAACTGCAGGTTGTGCGGCGCCTTCCCTGTCGTGTCGGCGTAACCCTTCACCTCGATGATGTAGCCCTTGAGTCCCGAGATTCGGCCGATCATGTCGTCGAGGACGCCCTTGGCGCCGTCTTCCAGCTCGGACACGTTCGTCGGGAAGTTCACGACGAGGGAGATCTTCTCCTCGTAGTTATCAAGGTTCGTAACTCTCGCGTTGACGTGCGTGATGCTATCCGCGAGCCGTCGCTTCACGATCTCGATGCTGTCGGTGTTCGCCGCCACCTGGTTCCGCGTCATCTCCGACCCAACGTTGATCTGCTGCGCGGTGTTCATCGAGCGGGTCGAGAATCTGATCTTGTCGGCGACGACCATACCCCCGGGGCCGCCGCGCCCCTCGACTTGCATCAGGAGTCCGGGAATGATCGCTGACTGGTCACGTCGTTTGCGGCCCATCTTGAACAGGCCGTTCGGCGTGCCGATGTGCGTGTCTTCCGTCAGAAGAACGGTGTGCAGCGCCGTGTTTCCTTCGCGCACGCGAATGGTGTCGCCGTGTCGATCGAGCACCACTCCGGCGAACTTCGCCTTCTCCCCTTCGACAGTCGTGACCATTGGCGGCAGCGACTGTGCCGTCGTGTCCTGTGCCGACGCTCGCGGCGCGAAGGCGAGCCCTGCGAGCAGTAGTGGTGTCAAGCGGGAACGCACCACGTTCGTGAGGACCAGTGCGTTGGTTTTCATCGTTTTGCCTCCCTGGAAACTGCTTACGAACCAAAGCTCACGGCGGCGCCGTATTGCTGACATTGGACTAACGGTCACACGGCGTACCAGCGCCGCCGTGAGAGGGCCCCCCGGCGGAATCGGACGGCGTTACCCAAAGGTCCACTCGTCGCTCTCGTCCACACGGCCTAGGCTGCGGAATGACCAAACGTTATAGTTTGCTCATCGCGCTCCTCACGACGAGTAGGATCGCGATGGCGCAAGATCCCACGCCCGGTGTCGAGCTCCCAACGGACGCAAAGACGCAGGTTGGCACGCGCCATGGCGGCTTCGTCGGCATTCCCGTGGTGACGTCGACACCAACGCTCGGCTTCGGCCTCGGTGCCGTCGGCGCCTTTCTTTTCAGTCTCGATTCGGCATCGTCGAAGTCCGTGGTCGCTATCGGCGGCGCCTATAGCGATACGCAGAGCTGGATCTTCGAAGTTGGCAGTCGCGTCGCGTTCCACGGCGATGCGCGCGAAGGCGCGTTGGGCTTCAACTACTTCGGCCTCAACTATGACTTCTTCGGCGTCGGATTCGAGCAGGGCAACGCCGGCAACTCCGTCGATATCTCGCAGAATGGCGACGCACAAATGCTCCAGATGCTCGGCCGTACGAAAGGACGGCTTTACGTCGGACCGAAGTACCTGCACCGCGGCATCTCGACGTCGATCAGGAAGGTCGAGCCAAGCGCGTCCGACACCGTGCTGGCGCTCGCGAAGTCGGAGCCTTCCGCCAACACGTCCGCGTTAGGCTTCAAGGCCGAGTATGACTCGCGCAACGAAGAGAATGAGCCGACCAACGGCACCGAGGCCGACTTCGAAGCGATGTTCGCGACGACCTGGCTCGGCACCGATAGCCCATACGCGTGGTGGCGTGGATGGATCAACCAGTACGTGGCGCTCTCGTCGCACGATGCCGTCCTTGCCTTGCGGCTCACCGGATGCAGCACTGGACACGATGCCCCGATTTGGGAACTCTGTCTTTACGGCGTCAATTCCGACTTGCGCGGCTATGCCGGCGGACGCTATCGCGACAACAGCATGTTCACGGCACAGGCGGAGTTCCGGGTGCCGATCATCGATCGGTTCGGCGCGGTTGTCTTCGGTGGTTTTGGTGCCGTCGAGCCCAGGTTTTCGGATCTGGCGATGGATCAGCTGCTGCCCGCGGGCGGCGTCGGCGCACGCTACCTCATCTTTGAATCGTGGCATGTCAAGGTAGGCGCGGACGTCGCGTGGGGGCGCAATGGAGCGGCATTCTATCTGCGCCTGGGTGAAGCCTACTGACGACGCGTCCGCCGCGCTGTCGAGCGAGGGCTCAACGACGATGGATGCGCGGCGGCACGAGCGCGCCGAGCGTCATGCGGCACACGACGAGCGCGACCGCAACGAAGCCACGAAGTAAGTACTCACTCATCACCGGATTCATCGGGATTCGCATCCTGTGCTCCTTGGCTGACCGCGCCTTCGCCGGCATGAATAGCGAGCGAACACTCGTGCCGCCCAGTGGACTCTCGGCCAACAGAGTGCCGGGCCATGTTTGCGGTTGATGCGCCGAGCGCGGCGTCGGTCATCGACGCCGTGACGGAATGGACGCGCATTGCACTCGACGCCGCCAGCGTCGTCGTGATCGCGATCGGTGGCATCCAGACATTCCGCGAACTGCCAGGCGCGTTGCGTGGGCAACGGCGGTTCACGCAGGTGCGGCTCGACTTCGCCCGCTACCTGGCGATGGCGCTCGAGTTCCAGCTCGCCTCGGACGTGCTGCAGACCGCGATCTCGCCGACGTGGAAGGAGCTCGGCATTCTTGGCGCGGTCGCGACGATTCGAACGGCGTTGAACTTCTTCCTGTCGCGGGAGATGCGAGACGAGCGGGCGCTCGTCGGCATGGGCCACAATACCAGCTCGTGAGATACGACGCTCAACGAGGAACCAACATCAGATCGGCGGAGCGCGGCAGGAAAGACGGAGTGAGCGACTTCGAACACGGATCAGGCGGCTGATTCGCGGTGTCGTTCAGGAACGCGTGCGCGATGACCGCGACGCAGGAGGCCGTCACGGCGCGCGCATACGCGAGGTGGCCGATCCCCGGAAAGAGCACGCGATAGGAGTGCGACAATGTGCGCGCGGCATCCTCGGCCATCTCCGGCGGAGTCTGCGCGTCATACGACGACGAGAGCAACAGCGTCGGCACGTCGCTCGTTACGGGGTTGATCGCGTCCATGCCGCTGAAGGGCACGCCGAGCGCGTCGCACACCATGCGCCCGCCCGCTTGCAGCACCCCCGAAGGAATGTCACCGCACAGCACGATGTGATAGATGACGGGATAGTTGGGTCCCGCGGTACGCGCGAGCGCCGTCTCGTGCACGACATGCAGCACGAGCTCGGGCGACATCGTGCGACGCACCGTGTCGCCGTGTGCGAGCTCCTCGAGCACCTGCGGCATCGCGCGCGCGAAATCCGTCCCCGCGTACGCGCCGACCGCGCTCAGCAAGTCGCGGCCGCGCAGGTCGAGGTCGAACCATCCACCGCCCGACGGCAGATGGACGACGATGTGCACTGGCGGCGCATCGTTCCGATCCAGCGCGCTCGCGACTTTTCGCAACTCTCGGTATTCGGAACTGCAGGGCGCGCTCCTTTCGCAATCATCGATGAGTCTTTCCGCAACAACGCGGCGACGTTGATCGAGGAGCTCGGGATCGAACGAGTCCGTGCTCTGCGGCGGCGCGACGCCGTCGAGGACGGCGGCTTCGACAACCGTCGGATGCGTGCGCATCAGTTGTAGCGCGATCTTCGTTCCGTACGAGGTTGCGAAGATCATCATGTGCTCGTAACCGAGCGCTCGTAC